>NZ_RZRQ01000290.1:0-7551 GCF_003997785.1 Mesorhizobium sp. M7D.F.Ca.US.004.01.2.1
GGAAAAGATCGCGCTGACAGATTCCTATTTCATCGAGAAGAAGCTCTACCCGAACGTCGACTTCTATTCCGGCATCACGCTGAAGGCGCTGGGCTTCCCCACCACCATGTTCACCGTGCTGTTCGCGGTCGCCCGCACCGTCGGCTGGATCGCGCAGTGGAAGGAGATGATCGAGGACCCACGCCAGAAGATCGGCCGCCCGCGCCAGCTCTACACCGGTGCGCCGGAGCGTGACTATGTGCCGATCGCAAAGCGGTGATCGAGGCTTTCTGGATTGAAAAACGCGCCCGTCAGGGCGCCTTTTTTATGTGACGCAGCACAACGCCCGCCGCGATCTCGCCTGAAGGCTTGTTGGTCGCCATGCGCCGCGTGATCTCGGCGAAGCCCTGCTTCTGCCAGGCGCGCATCCCACTGTCTGCAAACAGCGCTTCCAAGTGCCGGGCCAGATTGTTCGGCTTGACATACTCATTGTAGAATTCCGGAATTAAGGCTCGATCCGAGATCAGATTGGGCAGCAGCGCCGACCAGACGGACAGCAGGTAAGGCGCCACGACTCGGGCGACGGGATCGAGCCTGTAGCAGGAGACCATCGGCACACCGGCCAGCGCCAGCTCCAGCGATACTGTCCCGGACGCGATCAGCGCGGCATCGGCTTTGCCGAAGGCCTGCCATTTGCGCTGGGACTCGACGATGACCTCAGGCTTCTCATCCCAGCGGTTGACCGAGGATTTGACCAGGTCGGCGACATGCGGAACCGTCGGCAGCAGCAGGCGCAGGCGATGTCCACGCGCGCGCAGCATCGACACCGTCTCGCCGAACGGGTCGAGCAGGCGCCGCACCTCACCGCGCCGCGAACCGGGCAGGACAAGCAGGGTCTTGACGCGATCAGGAGAAAGGTCGCGCGGCAGGTCCTGCGCCTTGGCCGCGGCGAGCACGCCAGCATCATGGGTCAGGCGATGCCCGACATAGGTGCCCGGTGGGCCGTCCAGCCGCTCGAGCTCCTTCACCTCGAACGGCAGGATGCAGAGGATATGGTCGACATAGGGCTTCATCGCCACCGCCCGGCCCGGCCGCCACGCCCAGACGCTCGGGCAGACATAGTGGATGATCGGGATCGATGGATTGGCCGCCCGCACCTTTTTGGCGACGCGCAGCGAAAAGTCCGGGCTGTCGATGGTGACGAGGCAGTCCGGCTTTTCGTCCTCAACGGTCCTGGCCAGCTGACTGATCCGCCGCATCAGGCGCGGCAGGTCGCGCAAGATGGCGCTGAACCCCATCAGGGCGATCTCGCCGGCATCGAATGGCGAGGCCAGTCCCAGCGCCTGCAAATGGCGGCCGCCGAGTCCGACGAGTTGCACCTCGCGCCCGGTAGCCTGCTTGAGCGAACGCACGATGTCGGCGCCGAGCAGATCGCCAGACTCCTCTCCGGCAACGATCGCGATCTTCAATGCCCTGTCAGCCATTGTGTGGCTCCGTCGCGGCAGGCAGACCAATGACGAACAGACCGAGTGCGTTGGCGCGCGCGATGGTTTCGGGGCCTTCGAGAATCAGCGAACGTCCCGCCTCGACGGCAATGCCGGCAAGCCCGGCCGCATGCACGGCTTCGACCGTTTGCGGGCCGATGGAAGGAAGATCCGCGCGCAGTTCCTGACCAGGCTTGGCGCACTTGACCAGAACGCCGCGGGTCTTCCCCGCAATACGGCCATGGCCGCGCAGCAGCTTCGCACGGTCGAGCAGTCCGGCCGTCCCCTCGATGCCTTCCAGCGCGATCGTTCGACCGCCGACCGCAATCGCCGCCTGGCCGATATCCAGCGCGCCGATGGCCTTTGCCGCTGCAAGGCCTGCCTCGATGTCGCGCCAGTCCGATTTCCGCGGGATGGCTTTGGTCAGGACGCCTTCGGTGGCGACAAGGTTCGGCACGATTTCGTGGGCGCCGACGACCTTTATTCCACGCGCTTCGAGACCTCGCGCCAGGACCTTCAGCAGGCCATCGTCGCCACGCGCCAGCGCCGCGACAACGACCGGTATCACTGCGAGCAGGCTGAGACTTGGACGGAGCTGCGTCAGTCTTGGCCGGCGCTTGATCTCGCCGGCAAGCACCAGATGGGTGATCCGGTGCCGCCTCAGCAACGGTATCAGCGAGCCGATACCTTCCAGGGCGAGGCTTTCATGCTCATACCGGGAGAGCTCCGCCATCCGGTCGGCCTCGCCTTCCATCACGATGACGAAGGGCGGATAGCCTTGTTCAGCCGAACCGGCCGCGACTTCGACCGGCAGACTGCCGCCGCCGGCGATGATGCCGACCCGGGAGCCCGGCGAGAGATCAAGACGCGCTGCCGCTGCCTCAGTCTTCGTCATCGACATCGTCGCCATCGCCGCCCTTGAGCGACGGCACAGCATAGTGCCGCTTGCCGCGACTGGTGATGAAATCGATGATCTTCATGGCGGTCGGCGACGACGCGAACTCCGCCTTGGCGAACTCGATGTTCTCGCCAACGGTGCGGGAACGGTCGAAGATCATTCTGTAAGCCTTGCGCAGCACAAGGATTTCGGACCTCGGCAGGCCGGAGCGCTTCAGGCCGATGATGTTGAGGCCGCGCAGACTGGCGCGGTTGCCGACCGCGATGGCATAGGGAATGACATCGCCGACGATCGCGGAGCAGCCACCCAGAAAGGCGTTGTCGCCGATGCGGACAAACTGATGCACAGCGGTCAGGCCGCCGATATAGACGTTGTTGCCGACCTCGCAGTGGCCGCCCAGTGTCGCGCCATTGGCGAAGGTCGCGTTGTTGCCGACGACGCAATCATGGGCAATGTGGGCGTAGGCGAGGAAATTGCCATTGTCGCCGACCGTCGTTTCGCCGCGGCTGGAATCGGTACCGAGATGCATGGTCACGCCTTCGCGGATCGTGCAGTTCTTGCCAATGACCAGGGTGGTGCGACCGCCCTTGTGCTTGGTGTTCTGCGGCGGTGCGCCCAATGTTGCCATCGGGTAGACCTTGGTCGAGGCACCGATCGATGTCGCGCCCATCACCGAGACATGACTGACCAGTTCGACGTCATCGCCGATCACCACATCGGCGCCCACGTGACAGAACGGTCCGATGCGCACGCCTTGGCCGATTTGGGCGCCTTCCTCCACAACGGAGGAAGCATGGATGGATGTCTTGATTTTCATAAGCATTCGATCGTCAGTCGCTGGTGACCATCATGGCTGAAATCTCGGCCTCGGCCGCCTTGGCGCCGTCGACCATGGCTTCACAAGCGAATTTGAGCAGGTTGCCGCGTTTCTTGATTTTCTTCACATAGATCTTCAACTGGTCGCCGGGAACGACCGGTTTGCGGAATTTGGCGTTGTCGATGGTCAGGAAATAGACCAGCGACGGCTTTTCAGTGCCCAGGCTGCGGATGCAGATGGCGCCGGCGGTCTGCGCCATCGCCTCGACGATGAGCACACCCGGCATGACCGGCTGCTCGGGGAAATGGCCCTGAAAATGCGGCTCGTTTATGGTCACGTTCTTGATGCCGACAGCGGACTCGTCGCCGTCGATGTCGACGATGCGATCAATCATCAGGAACGGATAGCGGTGCGGCAGGAGCTTCATCAGCCCCATAATGTCGACCGCTTCCAGCGTCGTCGACGCGATCATGTCAGCCATTGCCTCCCTCGCCCTGTTTGCGGGTCCTGGCGAGCCTGCGCAGCATGGCTATCTCCCGCATCGCTTCCGCCATCGGCTGTGCCGGATAACCGCCCCAGATTTCGCCTGCAGGGACATTGCTCATAAATCCACTTCTGGCGGCAAGCTTGGCCCCGGACCCGATGGTCAGGTGATCCGCAAGCCCGACGCCGCCGCCCATGGTGACATTGTCTCCCACGACCACGGAACCCGAAATACCCGAAAGCCCGGCTATTATGCAATTGCGGCCGATGCGGACGTTATGGGCGATCTGCACAAGATTGTCGATCTTGGTGCCCTGGCCGATGATCGTATCGGACATGGCGCCGCGATCGACGGTGGTGTTGGAGCCGATCTCGACGTCGTCTTGAATGACGACACGGCCGATCTGCGGCACGCGTTCGGGTCCCTTGGCGCCGCCGACGAAGCCAAAACCATCCTGGCCGATCCTGGCACCGCCATGGATGATGACGCGGTTGCCGATCAAGGCATACTGGATGCTGGCGCCCGGACCGACATAGCCGTCACGGCCAATCTGGCAGGACTGGCCGATGACGGCATTGGGCGCGATGACGGTACCGCTGCCGATCGAAGCACCCGGCCCGATGACCGCGCCGGCCTCAATGACGGCACCGGATTCGACATGTGCGGTCACATCGACATGAGCATGCGGCGAGACGCCGGTTTCGCTGGTCATCGGCCCTGGCGTCGCCGCCCTTGGAAACAGCAGGCGCCCGACAAATGCGAAGGCCTGTTGCGGACGCGGATGAACCAGAACGGCAACGCCGGCCGGCGCCTTGCCGGCAAATTCCGCCGGGCACAGGACCGCGGCCGCCCGCAGCGACGGCATCAGCGCGGAATTACGCTTGCCGTCGACAAAGACGAGCGCATTCTCGCCGCCATCGCTCGCCGGCGCGAGTGCCTCGATCGAAATATCGGAGTGGCCGGAATCGACAAGCACCGAGCCGGTCAGATTCGCGACTTCGCCCGCCGTATACCGGCGTGATGGCGCGAAGAACACCGGATCGGTCATTCCAGAAGCTATATCCAGCTAGGTCGGAACATTTCTCCCGGACCTGAAAGACCCGGGAGCATCGTTAACCGCCGATCAGAAGCGGGTCGATATGCCGAAGTTGAATTCCTGCACGTCGTCGCGCGCTTCCTTCTTGACCGGGATCGCATAGTCGATACGGATCGGGCCGAACGGCGATGCCCACATCAGGCCGAGACCAACCGAGGCACGCAGCTTCATGCCGACCGAGTCTTGAACGACTCCAGCGGTATCGACCTTGCTGCCATAGAGTGTTGCAGCATCTGCGAAGACAGCGCCACGCAAGCCAAAGCTTTCCGGGACGACCGGCAACGGAAACTGCGCTTCCGCGGAGGCGTTGAAATAGGTCGTGCCGCCGAGATGGTCACCCGTATTGACGTCCACAGGACCAATGCCACCATAAGCAAAGCCGCGGATCATGCGGTCGGTGCTCTGGAACTGATCGAAAATCCGCAAACCGCCACTGCCGTACCCCTCGACATGGCCCGCGCCGGCTGAAACGAGCCCGACCAGATCAAATTGCTCTGACAGCGTCTGGTATACACTGCCCCGCCCAGTAACCTTTACAAACTTCGCATCGCCGCCGAGACCAGCCACCTCCACCGACGTAGTGGCGTAGATACCTTCATGCGGATTCTTCATGTCGTCGATGGTGTTGTAAACCAGACCGAGGCTAACCGACGACTTGATCCATGGGCTTTCCGCAATACCCTGCTTAATCGCTGTAGAGAGGTCGCAATCGCCAAGAATACCATCAGCGTTATCATCGCAACTGTTGTCGTATTTATACTTTTCTTGCGCGATATTATACGCAAGCTGGGTCGAGATGCTGTTGGTGATCGGCAAGCCGAAGCGCACCGTTGCGCCCAGGGTATCGCTGTCGTAATGATCGTAATTTCTCGTCTGCTTGAAGACGTCGAAGCCCGCAGCGATACGCCGTCCGAGGAAGTACGGCTCTGTAAACGAAATGCTGTAGTCGCGCGAATTCTTGCCACCGCCCGCCGATAGCTTGATGAACTGGCCACGGCCGAGGAAATTGCGCTCGGTGATCGATCCTTCGACGGACGGGCCGGCCGTGTCGCCACCGGTCGAATAACCGGCGCCGACGGAGAATTCACCGGTCGACTTCTCGACAACGTCGACCACCAGCACGACCTGGTCGGGCTGCGAGCCCGGCACTGTCGAAATATCGACTTTGTCAAAGTAATTGAGGGCTTCCAGGCGCTTTTTCGCGCGCTGGATGAGCACCTGATTGAAGGCATCGCCTTCGCTGACGTCGAACTCACGGCGAATGACATAGTCACGCGTGCGGTCGTTGCCGCGGATCTCGATGCGCTCGATATAGGCCTTGGTGCCCTGGTCGACCGTGTAGACCACAGAAATGGTGTGGTTCTCGAAATTGCGGTCGCCGCGTGGCGTCACCTGCGCGAAGGCGTAGCCGGAACCGGCCACCTTCTCGGTCAGGGCGATGATGGAATCCTCGACGTCCTTGGCGTTATAGACGTCGCCCTTGCGGGTCTCGACCACCGATTCCAGCGACTTGCTGTCGACTTCCGGGATCGTGCTTTCGACGCTGACGTCACCGAATGTGTAGCGGTCGCCTTCCTGGACGGTGATGGTGACCGTGTACTTGTTCGTCGCGCTGTCGAGTTCGCCGACAGCGGACACGACCTGGAAATCGGCGTAACCGTGATTGTAATAGAAGCGGCGCAGCAGCTCCTGGTCAGCGCGCAGCTTGTCGTCGTCATAGACGTCGTCGCGCAGGACGAAGGAAAGCCAGGACGAACGCTTGGTATTGATGACATCCGACAGGCGGCGGCTGGAATAGGCGCTGTTGCCGACGAAATTGATCGCCGCGATCTGCGTGCGATCGCCTTCGGTAATGTTGAAGACCACGTTCACGCGGTTGTCGCCAAGCTGCATGACCTGCGTGGTCACAGTCACATCGTCGCGGCCGATGCGTTTGTAGGCAGCCTTGACCGATTCGACGTCGGCATCGAGCGTCGCCTGCGAGAACGTCCCACGCGGCTTCAGCTGCACCGCTGCCGCCAGCGCATTGTCCTTGAGCTTCTTGTTGTTCTGGAACAGCACCTGGTTGACGACCTGGTACTCGGCAACCTTAACCACCAGCGTCGAGCCGACCTGGTTGATCTGCACATCCGAGAACAGGCCGGTGCCGAACAGCGCCTTGACCGCACTGTCGATATCGGAGCTGGAGAACGCCTTGCCCGGCTTGATGGTGATGTAATTGCGGATGGTGTCAGCGTCGATACGCTGGTTGCCGCTCACTTCGACTCTGCTGACGACAGCGGCTTCGGCCGCCGATGTGGCAACGAACTGCACTGCGAGCGCGCCTGGCACGACCAGAGCCGCAGACAGGGTCACCGCGGACGCGGCGCTCAGAAACTTGGATGCTGCCTTCATCGGGCTTAATAACCTTTTCTCGTAGTCCCCACGGCGAGAAAACCGGACGTGCGGTAATTTCCCCTACCGTATTAACCGGATTTTCCCTACACGCAAGGCTTCTGGTTAATTTGTATTTACTTAACCCTGCGGCGTGGCTTTCGCGTCACTCATATCCCCGTGCATGGTAAACGGTGTCTCAACATCGTCCATGCGGAAGCCAAATTTCTTCATGATTTCAGCACCCAAACAGATCGTTCCAGAAAACGAACCCCATGAAGCACAGCACCAGAAGCAACCCGGCCCGATAGGCCATTTCCATCATCCGTTCCGACACTGGACGGCGAATGACGGCCTCCACCCCGTAGAACAAGAGATGGCCGCCGTCGAGGGGGGGAATCGGCAAAAGGTTTAGAAACC
>NZ_RZRQ01000291.1:0-7519 GCF_003997785.1 Mesorhizobium sp. M7D.F.Ca.US.004.01.2.1
ATAGGTCTTCTTGGTCTCGCGGGCGCGAAACGCTTCCGAGAGCTTCATGGCGGCAAGCCGGGTGCGGGCGACGACCAGCACGCCCGAGGTATCGCGATCGAGCCGGTGCACGAGCCGCGGCTTCTCGCCCTTCTGGTTGCGCCAGGCCTCCAGCATGTCGTCGACATTGCGGGTGACGCCCGAGCCGCCTTGCACGGCAAGGCCCGCCGGCTTGTTGAAGACAAAGACCTTGGGATCTTCATGGATCAGCATCTTGGCGAGAACATCGGCATCGCCCTGGTTGCGGATCGAGTGACCGGTCAGCGCGCTCTCGCCCTTCTTGTCCACCTCAAGCGGCGGCACGCGCACCATCTGGCCGGGCTCGACACGGGTGTCGGCCTTGACGCGGCCGCCGTCGACGCGGATCTGGCCGGAGCGCAGCAGCTTTTGCAGGTGGCCAAAACCAAGGCCCGGGAAGTGGGTCTTGAACCAGCGATCGAGCCGCATGCCCGCCTCGCCGGCCTCCACCGTAATCTGTTCAACGCCTGCCATATCTTTTCGCTTATCCGTTTCCCAAGCAGGGCTCGGCCTGCTCTCGGCGCGGCAATAGCATTATGAAACGGTTCTTGCGAGCCAAAGTCCCAGAAACAGGGCGATAATGGCGCCAATGACACTGGCAAGGGCATATCCGAACGCCGGCAACGTGGCTCCCCGCTCCCAAAGCGTCGCGAAATCGAGCGAGAACGCGGAAAAAGTGGTGAAGCCGCCGAGGATGCCGGTGGCAATGAACAGCCTGAGCTCGTTCGATCCGCCGCGGCGCGCCAAGATGGCGATGAACAGGCCCATGGCGAACGAGCCGGCGATGTTGATGGCCATCGTGCCCCAGGGATAGTTGGGGCCGACAAGGCGCAGCGCGCCCATGCTGGTGAGATGACGAATACCGGCGCCGATGCCGCCGCCGACCACAACGAGAAGCAGATTGAACATGACCGTTACTGCCCCTGACGGGACGGCGAGGTCAATCCCCTGTTTGCGTAGGCGCAGGCACCGCGCAAACAGTTGAACGCGTCAGGAACCGCCGCTCGCGCCCGTTGTCGAGCGAGAACATGCCACCCCTGCCCGGCACGACGTCGATGATGAGATCGGTGTGCTTCCACACCTCATATTGTGAAGCGCTGATATAGACCGGCGTCTTGTCGATCTCGCCGAGCAGCACATCATTGTCACCGACGATGAAATCCCCCTGGGGATAGCACATGGGCGAGGAGCCATCACAACAACCGCCCGACTGGTGAAACAACACCGGACCATGGTCAGCGATGATTTCAGCTAGAAAGGTTCTGGCTGCCGGCGTGACTGAGACTTTTCCCAGGGAAACCTTGTCGAGCATGCCGTCCTCCATCAGGAGCGCCTTCTTCAAGAAGACACCGAGGCGCGGCCGGTCAGCCGCGCCTCTTGCACAGATCGTGCATGATCGTTCGGAAAAGGATCATGCGCCGCTTCGGGAGGCGATCAGAAGAAGCCGAGTTTCTTCGGGCTGTAGCTGACCAGCATGTTCTTGGTCTGCTGATAGTGATCGAGCATCATCTTGTGGTTCTCGCGGCCGATGCCGGACTGCTTGTAACCGCCGAACGCGGCGTGCGCAGGATAGGCATGGTAGCAGTTGGTCCAGACGCGTCCGGCCTGGATGGCACGGCCGAAACGGTAACAGCGATTCGCGTCGCGGCTCCAGATGCCGGCGCCGAGGCCGTAGAGCGTGTCATTGGCGATCGACAGCGCTTCGTCATCATCCTTGAAAGTGGTGACAGAAACCACCGGCCCAAAGATCTCCTCCTGGAAGACGCGCATCTTGTTGTGACCCCTGAACACGGTCGGCTTGACGTAATAGCCGCCCGCCAGATCGCCCGGCAGATGGTTCTGTTCGCCACCGATCAGCACTTCGGCACCTTCCTGCCGGCCGATGTCGAAATAGCTCAGGATCTTTTCCAGCTGTTCGCTCGACGCCTGCGCGCCGATCATCGTTGCCGGATCGAGCGGATCGCCCTGGACGATTGCCTCGACCCGCTTCAGAGCCTTTTCCATGAACTTGTCGTAGATCTTCTCATGCACCAGCGCCCGGCTCGGACAGGTGCAGACCTCGCCCTGATTGAGCGCGAACATGACGAAGCCTTCGATCGCCTTGTCGAAGAAGTCGTCGTCCTCCGATGTCACGTCCTGGAAGAAGATGTTGGGCGACTTGCCGCCGAGCTCGAGCGTCACCGGGATGAGGTTCTGGCTCGCATATTGCGAGATCAGCCGGCCGGTCGTCGTCTCGCCGGTGAAGGCGATCTTGGCGATGCGGTTCGACGAAGCGAGCGGCTTGCCGGCCTCGAGGCCAAAGCCGTTGACGATGTTGAGCACGCCATCGGGCAAGAGGTCGCCGACAAGGTCAGCCCACAGCATGATGGTGGCGGGCGTCTGTTCGGCCGGCTTCAGCACGACGCAATTGCCGGCGGCAAGTGCGGGCGCCAGCTTCCACACCGCCATCAGCAGCGGGAAGTTCCAGGGAATGATCTGACCGACGACGCCAAGCGGCTCGTGGAAATGATAGGCGACGGTGTCGTGATCGATCTCGGAGATGCCGCCTTCCTGGCTGCGCACGGCGCTGGCGAAATACCGGAAATGATCGATGGCCAGCGGCAGATCGGCGGCGGTCGTCTCGCGGATCGGCTTGCCATTGTCCCAGGTCTCGGCGAGGGCCAGCAGATCGAGATTGTCCTCCATGCGGTCGGCGATGCGGTTGAGGATCAGCGCGCGGGCGGCGGCGCTTGTCCTGCCCCAGGCATCCTTGGCCCTATGCGCGGCGTCGAGCGCTGCCTCGATGTCCCTGGCGTCGGACCGAGCGACCTCGCCCAGCGGCCGGCCGTTCACCGGCGAGATGTTCTCGAAATACTTTCCGGACAGCGGTGCCACCCATTTGCCGCCGATAAAATTGTCATAGCGCTTGGCGAAGGGAACCTTGGCCGTGCGGGAAAATTCCACCTTGTTCATTGTCTTCCTCCCAATATGCAGCGCCACGGGATGTGACGTGTCACTGGGAAGAGTTGCGGATGGGCTCGGACTTGTCAGCCCATGCCCAGCATTCGACCGGTGCCGAGTGTCGCAGATCTGCGACAGCTCTGCCCCTCAAAGCTCAGTGCGGGCGGCGGATGCCGAAGCGGGCGAGCTTGCGATGCAAGGTGGCGCGTGAAATTCCAAGATTGTTGGCGGCGGCCGAAACATTGCCTTCGGCGCGCGCGATGGCGCGCTGCACCACGCCGCGCTCTGCTTCGCCCAGGTCTTCAGCGGCCCCGGCCGAGCCGCCAACAATGTCGGCGGCTGGCAACCCCTTGGCCAAGGTCTGTTGGGTGATGCCGAGAGCCAGGCGCGCCGAGCGCGTCGCGCCCACCACCAGATCGTCGGCATCAACAGCAATCAGCGCGCCGGCGCTGCGCTCGGCGACCGGCGCCAGCAAGATGCGTGCATTGGAAAACGCCAGGCGGAAATTCTCGGCCTCGATGCGGCGCGCGGCATCGCCAACCGCAATGGCGATCAGGTTGACAAAGCCTTCGGTCAGGTCCGACCGGCATGACGAGACATCGAGTGCCGCCGCCAGATTGCCTTCATGATCGAAGATCGGCGCGGTGGTGCAACTGAGCAGTGTGTTGCGCGCGAAGAAATGCTGGTCGCGATGAATGGTGAGGGCGCGCTGATCGGCAAGGCATGTGCCGATGCCGTTGGTGCCTTCGGAGTCCTCACTCCAGACGGTGCCCGTCCACAGGCCCCACTCGTCGAACGTGTCGTCGTCGGCAACAGCGCCGCGGCGGTCGACCGGGATGCCTTCACTGTCGGCAAGCAGCACGCAGCAACCAACCCCGCCGACAGCCATGTATAGCCGGTCAAGGCTGGCATCGGCGGCACGGCGCAACGGTTCCATACGCTGCCTGGCTTGCCTCAGTTCGCCTTCGGTCAAGCGTCGTGGCGCCTGTCGCTCGGCTGGATCCAGACCGTGCAATGTGAGCGAACGCCGCCAAGAGGCAACCAACGCCGAGCGCGCCGCATCGTTGCTGGCGATTGAGGCCTGGATAAAATCCGAATGATGACCAGTCGGCTGCCGTCCGTTCACCTTATCCTCCCAAGGCGACTGTCGCTTCCAACTCAACAGCAGCGTTATATCCTCCCAGATATATCCGCTGCATCAAGTTGTAGAGGAACGAGGCTCGCCGGCGCTATAAGACGATGGTGTAATAACAGCCGCGCAGAGTGACTGGGAGCCCTGCCCAAACGCTGTCGTCACCACTCAGGTGTTGTCCAGCCTGGGTACTTCTTCCTGAGGTCGGCGTAGAGGGCATCTATTTCCGTTTTGCTGACCGGGCGCACCTGTTCGTAGAGGTAGCCCATGACGTCGCCGGACAACTGATAAGCCGCGACGCGCCTATAGGCTGCGCCGATGCCTTTGCCTTCGACAATATATTGGTCCGGTATCGTGACACAGAGCTGCGCGCCCGACTGCAAATGGGTGACGGGCGGGTCGGTTACGACGATATATTTGGATTTCAGCACTCCCGGCCTGAATTGATCGCGACTATCGACCTGACAGGTCCACTCGATACGGGGGTAAAGATCTTTATCCATTTCATACAACAACGAGTCGCTCATGACCGAGCCGGAGGCAAATACCGAAAAACGGTCCTCGGGTCGCATTCTTCCAATAAGATCATCGATGAGGCGTCTGTATTCAGAGAGATTGTCGAGGTGAAGAGGGAGCGTGGCTTCTCTGGCAAAGACGTCGCTGATCGGCGATAGCATCTGGCGGCCAAGCGGAAAAAAGGTGCCAAAAAAAGCAAGTCCAGTGGCTACCGATATCGCGGCAGTCGACCATCGCGATCTCAGCGCCGGCATCGAAACGATCGCAACGATTGCCTGGGCATAGGCAGGAAAGAGCCAAAGAAACATCGGCATTGAATGATGACGGTCCGGATCCTGCATCCGGGTGAAGAGGAAAAAGGTGAGAGCCGAGGCAACGGCACAGAACAGGGAAAATCTGTTTCGGCGTATGACGGAGATGTAAAGGCCAACTACGATCAACAGCCAGTTCACATAGCTGAGCCGGGATCCTATCTGGTCAATCTGCGAAACGAAGCTCGTCTTGTATCCGCTGTAAAGGTCGCCATAGCTGGTTCCCAGGATCTTGAGGATCAAGGGTTGCTGGAAGGTCAATGCGGCTCCGACGACAACGAGAACCGCACACAAACCTCCGACGGCGGCATTCCGGAGTGCCGGAAAGTCCCGGTCTTTTGCGACCTGCAGAAGACAGAACAAGGCTGCGGAAATTCCGACCCCGACGACAGGATAGGCATACCAGCGGCGCAGCACGAACGCCAACCACAGACATATGCCGACGCGTACTCCGCTGATCACCGGTTCATGGGTCAGGAACCTCGATTTCCAAAGAAAATAGGTTGCCGCGGAGAGCGCGAGGCAGCCGGCAACATCAGGCAATCCACGAAGCGTCGCCGCCCAGAACGGCGTGTAGAGAAAGGCCGCAATCCATACCGCGAGCCAGCTTCGGGATGAAGATGTCTCGGTCGCCGCCTCCAGATAGCTCATTCTGCCGATGAAAAGGGCGGTCGGGACCAGGTAAATAGCGACTATTCCGGCGATGTATGAAAACCTCGAATCGCCAAAGACGATGTGAAACGGCATCAGCGGCACCAGGATTGCCGCACTGTAGTCATCCGTTGCGATTGAGGCTCTCAAGTGGCTGAGCCACTCGAGAGGACTCTGGACCAAGAGCGTGCCTTGCCGATTGAACGTGTCGAAATAGGCAGCGAAGTCCCAATAATAGACAGGCTCTTCAAGGCTTACGTAAATGACTGCAAGAGCAACTCCCACCAAGACGGTGCATAGATACGTTCCTGTCCAAAATCCGAGAGATTTATTCTTCGTCACTTGCGGCCGCCAGAAGGAGAAGAAGTAGGACTGTCAAAGCCAACCCAAGACACCGTTTATGCAGCCAGGAGCCGTTCCGGCGCATGAGCGGCAGACAAGGATGGCCAAGTCTCATACATTCAGAGCACCCAAATGCTGCCGGCAGAACCGACTGCTCTGAGTTTAAAGCTCAGGTCGTCCCGGCTTTCTTCGGCTTGGTCGAACCGATCATCTTCCAGTTCTTGTAGAACATGGAATTGATGCGCTCGACGCTTACCGAGACGATTGCGAGCATGCCCGCGATCAGCCCCGGAACCGGGGACGGACGGATGATGTCCATGAACACGCAGTAACGACGGCCGTCATACTCGTTGACCGAGCGATGCAGCAGCGTGTCGTCGAAGATGAACAGCGGATTGTCGTACCAGTAGTTCTTGACGTTGCCGCACTCGACGAAAATCTCCGATTTCACCGGGATCAGATTGTAGAGAATGCGCAGGCTCAGCCGCAGCGGACCGAAGTGCCAGGACGTTGATTCGCGCTTGCTGAACACGGAAACGGCGATGGTCTTGATGTATTTGAAATCCTTGTTGAACTCGGCAACGTTGTCGATCTTGTGCTTACCGTACCACTGGTAGACATACATGCCGCGCCGGCCGGTGCCGAAATTGGCGTCGATGTCGGCGATGATCTCGTCCTTGCGCGCCTTGAAGATGTCCAGGACCTCATTGACCTCGCGCTGATAGTCGGCGGGAAACTGCTCCAGCTTCCAGACGCCAGGATTTCTGTAACACAGCAAGTCGACCAGCAGGTTGAAAGGCGAAAGCAGCCAGGTGAACAGGCCGTTGCCTAGGAAATAACCGCTGAACAGTGACAAATCCTTCCTGTCGTTGCGCAGCACGTCGATCAGGCCGCAAACGATGAAGATCGTCGTCAGGATGGGGATGAAATAGAAGCCAAGGGCAAGAAGCGGGATGGCAATGGCGAATTTGCGAAGGGATTTGCGAAGGTTTTTTGTCATTTTTCCACGCGCGAAGCGCGATCCTGTTGCGAATGAGGTGCCCAAATCACGGCAACGACCACCGCCCGGCCGTGCGCCTTGATAAGGTTTTTTGGGTCACCACACAACGGCCGCGGTATCGCGGCCGGCTGGCTGCCTGATGAAGCCTGCCGGTATCAGGTCAATGCACCGCCGGCAGGCCAAGCTCGTCCCATTTTTCCCTGGGAACCAAATCGCCAACCAGGAATTCGAAGCCGACGACGCTTTCACCGTCCCCAGCCAGTTGGCATCTGAACTTCAGACCATACCAGTTTCTGCGACTGCGGAAAGCCGCACCATTCGCGGCGATCGTGGTTCCAGTGATTTTTTCCTCCGCCGTTGCGTAAGGCACCACCCGCTCCGGCTGATAATCCGTGCGCCATCGGCGGATCTGATCCATGGCTTCGAGATTGCACAACTGCACCATGCGCTCGTCGGACGCGAAGGTGGCGAGATCGGCGCGCGCCTGCCGGCTGCGCGGATCGGCCAGCGTCTTGGCCGACAGCATTTCGGTCGGCCGGATCATGGCCGGCGCGGTGGGCGGTTGGGGTA
>NZ_RZRQ01000292.1:0-7433 GCF_003997785.1 Mesorhizobium sp. M7D.F.Ca.US.004.01.2.1
CGCTCCGGTTCTCGGAAACCATCGTTTTAGGCTCGGCCTGACCTGAATCTCAACACACGTCGGCGGCCATTGTGAGGGAAGGCACCCATGCCCAAGATCGACCTGTCCGCCGTTTCCATCCGCAAAGGCTCCGGCTACCCTGCGCCCTTCGATGCCCCTTGCGCCACCCGCACGCGTCGCCGTCTGGGCGATGCCGGTGGCCTCACCGATTTCGGCGTCAACCTGATGACATTACCATCAGGCGGCTGGTCCAGCCAGCGCCACTGGCACAGCCATGAGGACGAGTTCGTCTATGTCCTGGAAGGCGAACTGACGCTGGTCGAGGATGGCGGCGAGACGTTGCTCAGGGCCGGCGACTGCGCGACGTTTGCCAAGAACAGCGGCAATGGCCATCACCTGATCAACCGGTCCGCCACGACCGCGCTTTATCTGGAGGTCGGCTCGCGCTTTCAGGACGATGTCATCACTTGCTCCGACATCGACATGATGAGCCCAAGCTCCGACGGGCGTTTCCTGCACAAGGATGGCACGCCGTATCCGGGGCAGGGGTGAGCCCTGGACTATGGTTCGGCGCTGGCGTTCCACCGGCGGAAGGATAAGCTCCCGGCAATTACAGGATGGCGCCAAGGCCCCCTCATCCGACCGCTTCGCGGCCACCTTCTCCCCGAGGGGAGAAGAGGGAAGCGTTGGCGCTGCAAGTTTCCTCTCCCCTCGGGGAGAGGTCAGCCGAGCGAAGCGGAGGCTGGGTGAGGGGGCTTGCGCGACGATCCTGCAAACCCAGGGAGGAGTGCCATGAAGAAGGAAATCATCGAAGTGCCGGTGCTGTCGGCCGCCGTGCGCGCGCTCGGCGTGCCGCTGTCGCTGGTGACCAGAGCCGCGGGGCTGGTCTTCGTCTCCGGCACGCCGCCGCTCGACATCTCGACCGGCAGGCTGGTCAAGGGCGACATCGAAACGCAGACCGAAGCGTCGCTGAGGGCGCTGAAGCATTGCCTGGAAGCGGCCGGCACTTCGCTGGACAATGTGGTGATGGTGCGCATCTACGCCGTCAATTCCGGCTTCTACAACGCCATCAACCGTGTCTATGTCAGGCATTTTCCCGAAAACCCGCCATCGCGGACCTTCGTGCCGGTGGCGTCATGGCCGATGGAGTTCGATATCGAGATCGAGTGCGTGGCGACGGCTTGAACCCTGGACCATGCGTCGGCGCTGGCGTTCCGCCAGTGCCGGGATAAGCTCCCTGAAATCTGAGGTTGTCGCAAAGACCCCCTCATCCGGCCGCTTCGCGGCCACCTGTGCCTGGGCGAGTCACTTGCCTCGCCCGTCCTTCGGACCCCCGAGGGGAGAAGAGGTTGCGTTGGCGCTGGTTGGCGCCCGACGCTGACGGGCTCCTCTCCCCTCGGGGAGAGGTCAGCCGAGCGAAGCGGAGGCTGGGTGAGGGGGCCTTGGCGCCAGCCATCTAAACCAGAGGGAGGATCACCATGAAGAAAGAAATCATCGAGGTGCCGGTCATGTCGGCCAAGGTGCGGGCGCTCGGCCTGCCCTGTTCAACCGCAGTGAAGGCCAACGGCTTCGTGTTCATCTCGGCGACGCCGCCGGTGGACATGGTGACAGGCGAGATGGTGCGCGGCGACATCGAGGTGCAGACCGAGGCTTCGCTGAAGGCGCTGAAACACTGCCTGGAAGCGGCCGGCACCTCGCTGGACAATGTGGTGATGGTGCGCATCTACGCCGTCAATTCCGGCTTCTACAACGCCATCAACCGGGTCTATGCGAAGTACTTTTCCACGAACCCGCCGGCGCGCAGTTTTGTGCCGGTGGCGTCATGGCCAATGGAGTTTGATATCGAGATCGAGTGTGTCGCGGTGGCGTGAGCCGGGTCTCCCTTCTCCCAAGGCTTGGTCAGGTTCGTACCGGATTCAGCCTTTCTGGTTTGCGACATGCATGCTCTTCAACGTGGTCGCCATTTGCCTGCGCTGTGCAGCGGCGTTAGGCTGGCTGACAATGCTTGAGCAACCGGAGCCATGAGCACGAGCCCGTTACGCGTGGCGGTCGTTGGTGGCGGGATCGGCGGCGCCGCCACCGCTGCCGCCCTGCTTCAACGTGGTATGGACGTCCGTCTCTACGAGCAGGCGGCGGTGCTGGCCGAGGTTGGCGCCGGCGTCGCGATCCAACCGAACGGTGTGCGGATGCTTCGGCAGCTCGGCCTCGGCGACGAGTTGATCCGTTCGGGTGCCAGATGGATCGACCCACAGTTTCGTCGCGCCGATGGCTCTTATGCGGCTGCGATGTGGCCGCCCGAGCTTGCCGGCCAGATCGAGTTCTACGGCAGGCACCGCGCCGATTTGCTGGCAATGTTCGTCGACCGGCTACCTGCCGACATCGTCAAGGCTGGCCACAGATGCATCGGCTTCGAACAGGATGATGATGAGGCCGTCATCACTTTCGCCAATGGTGGGCGCAGCACGGCCGACGTTGTGATCGCGGCTGACGGCATCCATTCAACCCTTCAGCAGTTCGTCGTCGCCCCGTCCGCCCCGCTCTATTCGGGATCGGTCGCCTATCGAGGGGTGATCCCGGCGGCTGGTGTCTCGTGGCCGCCAGGAGCGATGCGCAACTGGCTCGGTGCAGGCAGGCACTTTCTCGTCTTTCCGGTGCGCGCCGGCCTGCTCATCAACTACGTCGGCTTTGTCACGACCGATGAGCCGATGAAGGAGTCATGGTCGGCGCGGGGCGATCCCGCCGCCCTTGCCCGGGAGTTCGCGGGCTGGGATCCAATGGTCGAGACGATCATTGCCCAGGTGAAAGCGACGTTTCGCTGGGGCCTGTTCGATCGCGAGCCGCTCGCAGCCTGGACGCGCGGGCGCCTGACCCTTTTGGGTGACGCCGCCCACCCGATGCTGCCGCATATCGGACAAGGAGCCAATCAGGCGATCGAAGACGCCGTTGCCTTGGCGACGGTGCTGAGCCACGCAGACCGCAAGTCAGCCCCAAGGGCGCTGCTGATTTACGAGCAACTGCGGCGCGAGCGCACTGCCGGCGTCCAGCGCATGTCGCGCGTGAGTGGTGCTCGCTATGACGCCTCCAGCGGCGACTTGCATAGCCGCGACCGAAAGCTTGACGCTCAGCGGCAGGAACGCGCCTGGGTCTGGAATTACGACGCCTATGCCGAAGCCGAGGCCGCCGCCGCTTCGCTCTAAAGCGCGTCGCGTTTGAGCGGATTCAGGCGACGCGCTTTAGGTCTTTGCTTTATGCATGTTGTTCTCGCAAAACCGGGGCCACTTTTGCGCGACATGCATTAGGCAAAATACTCCTGCAGCGGCCTCACTTCGAGGCTCCCCGCCTTCAGCGCCGCAATCGCTTCCGCCACCGCGGCCGCTCCCGACAGCGTCGTGTAATACGGCACTTTCTGCATCAGCGTGGCGCGGCGCAGTGACTTCGAATCCGACACCGCCTTCTGGCCATCCGTCGTGTTGAAGACGATCTGCACCTGGCGGTTGCGGATGGCGTCTTCGATGTGTGGGCGGCCTTCCAGCACCTTGTTGATTTTTTGCGCGTCGACGCCGTTTTCGGCGAGGAAGCGTTGCGTGCCGGAGGTGGCCAGCACCTTGAAGCCGAGGCCGGCGAGGCGCTTGACCGCCGGCAAGATGCCCTTCTTGTCCTCGTCGCGCACCGAGACGAACAGCGTGCCGGAGCGCGGCAGGTCGACGCCGGCGCCCAGCTGGCTCTTGGCGAAGGCCAGCGCGAAGTCACGGTCGAGGCCCATGACCTCGCCGGTCGAGCGCATTTCCGGGCCGAGCAATATGTCGACGCCGGGGAAACGGGCAAAGGGGAACACCGCTTCCTTGACCGCGATGTGGCCGGGGTTCCTGGGGTCGGGCATGGCGCCGTAATGGGCGAAGGCGTCTTCGAGTGTCTCGCCGGCCATGATGCGGGCGGCGATCTTCGCGATGGGACGCCCGATGGTCTTGGCGACGAAAGGCACGGTGCGCGACGCGCGCGGGTTGACCTCCAGCACGTAGACCGTGCCGTCCTTGATCGCGTACTGCACGTTCATCAGCCCGCCGACATTGAGCGCGCGGGCCAGGGCCGCCGTCTGGCGCTCCAGCTCGTCGACTAGCTCGGAAGGCAGCGAGTGCACCGGCAGCGAGCAGGCACTGTCGCCCGAATGGATGCCGGCCTCCTCGATGTGCTCGAGAATGCCGGAGACGAAGGTCGACTTGCCGTCGCACAGGCAGTCGACATCGACCTCGATCGCGCCTGACAGATAGGTGTCGAACAGCAGCGGGTTCTTGCCCAAGAGCGTGTTGATCTGGCCGGTCTTGTCGTTGGGGTATTTTTGCTTGATGTCCTCCGGCACTAGGCCGGGCACGGTGTCGAGCAGATAGGATTGCAGCATGCTCTCATCATGGATGATCTGCATGGCGCGGCCGCCAAGCACATAGGACGGGCGCACGACCAAGGGGAAGCCGAGCTCGCCGGCAACGAGGCGGGCCTGCTCGACCGAATAGGCGATGCCGTTCTTCGGCTGGGTCAGGCCGAGCTTGTGCAGCAGCTTCTGGAAGCGGTCGCGGTCTTCGGCCAGATCGATCATGTCGGGCGAGGTGCCGAGGATCGGGATGCCGGCCTTCTCCAGCGCATCGGCGAGCTTCAGCGGTGTCTGGCCGCCGAACTGGACGATGACGCCGACCAGCTCGCCTGAAGCCTGTTCGGCGCGCAGGATCTCCAGCACGTCTTCCGCCGTCAGCGGCTCGAAATAGAGCCGATCGGAGGTGTCGTAGTCGGTCGACACGGTCTCGGGGTTGCAGTTGATCATGATCGCTTCATAGCCGGCGTCGCGCAGCGCAAAGGCCGCATGGCAGCAGCAATAGTCGAACTCGATGCCCTGGCCGATGCGGTTGGGGCCGCCGCCGAGGATGACGACTTTTTTCCGCGACGAGACCTGCGCCTCGTTGGCCAGCGCGCCGGCGAACGGCACTTCATAGGTCGAGTACATGTAGGCGGTGGGCGAGGCGAACTCGGCCGCGCAGGTGTCGATGCGCTTATAAACCGGATGAACGTCGAGCTTTTCGCGAATCTTCGCAATCACTTCGACGTCTGTTTTCGTCAATGACGCGAGGCGGGCGTCCGAGAAACCCATCGCTTTCAGCATGCGCAGATTGACGGCGTCCTCGGGGATGCCGTGCTCGCGGATGCGGGCCTCCATGGCGACGATGCCGGCGATCTGCTCGAGGAACCACGGGTCGATCTTGCACATGGCGTGCACGTCTTCCAGCGAGGTGCCCATGCGGATTGCCTGCGCCACCATGCGCAGCCGGTCGGGCGTCGGCGTGCCGAGTGCGGCGCGGATGGCGTTGCGGTCGTCGGCATGGTTGGCGGTCGCGGCACCGTAGCCGAGGCCGGGGATCTCGATCTCGTCCAGACCCGTCAGGCCGGTCTCCAGTCCACGCAGAGCCTTCTGCAGCGATTCCTGAAAGGTGCGGCCGATGGCCATGACTTCGCCGACCGACTTCATGGCGGTGGTCAGCACCGGCTCGGCGCCGGGGAATTTCTCGAAGGCAAAGCGCGGGATCTTCGTCACGACGTAATCGATCGACGGCTCGAAGGAGGCAGGCGTGGCGCCGCCGGTGATGTCGTTCTCCAGCTCGTCCAGCGTGTAGCCGACGGCAAGCTTGGCCGCGATCTTGGCGATCGGGAAACCGGTCGCCTTCGAAGCCAAGGCAGATGAGCGCGAGACGCGCGGGTTCATCTCGATGACGACCAGGCGGCCATCGGCCGGGTTGACGGCGAACTGCACGTTGGAGCCGCCGGTCTCGACGCCGATCTCGCGCAGCACCGCGATCGAGGCGTTGCGCATCATCTGGTATTCTTTGTCGGTGAGCGTCAGAGCAGGGGCGACGGTGATCGAGTCGCCGGTGTGCACGCCCATCGGGTCGATGTTCTCGATCGAGCAGACGATGATGCAATTGTCCGCCTTGTCGCGGACGACCTCCATCTCATACTCCTTCCAGCCGAGCACGCTCTCCTCGATCAGCACTTCGGTGGTCGGCGAGGCGTCGAGGCCGGACTGGACGATCTCGTAGAATTCGGCGCGGTTGTAGGCGATGCCGCCGCCGGTGCCGCCCATGGTGAAGGACGGGCGAATGATGGCGGGCAGGCCGACATGGTCGAGCGCTTGTGCTGCGATCGCCATGCCATGGCTGATGTAGCGCTGCTTGCGGTCGCCTTCGCCGAGGTTCCAGCGGGTTTCCAAGGCATCGAGCGCGGCGTCGAGGTCGGCCGGGGCTTCGGCCTTGACCGCGGCGCGCTCGGCCTCATGTGTCTTGCGGTCGGTGTTCTTGACGTCGGTGGCGTTGGCCAGCATCGACTTCGGGGTTTCCAGGCCGATCTTCTTCATCGCCTCGCGAAACAGCGCGCGGTCCTCGGCCTTGTCGATGGCCGTGGCGTCGGCGCCGATCATCTCGACATTGTAGCGCTCGAGCACGCCCATGCGGCGCAGCGACAAAGCGGTGTTGAGCGCGGTCTGGCCGCCCATGGTCGGCAGCAGCGCGTCGGGCCGTTCCTTGGCAATGATCTTGGCGACGACTTCAGGCGTGATTGGCTCGATATAGGTGGCGTCGGCCAGTTCCGGGTCGGTCATGATGGTGGCCGGGTTGGAATTGACCAGGATGACGCGAAAACCCTCTTCCTTCAGCGCCTTGCAGGCCTGGGTGCCGGAATAGTCGAACTCGCAGGCCTGGCCGATGACGATGGGGCCGGCCCCGATGATCAGGATCGACTTGATGTCAGTGCGTCTTGGCATGTCATAGGTCCGTTTGGCGGGCGGCTTGCACAAAAAACCGGGACGGGAAGACCCGGCCGGTTGTGCTCGCGATTCTGGTATCAGGCTAGGAGGGCCTTATAGGGAAGAGTTTTGCGGGATGTAACCCCGAAAATGAGGGATTGGGCAGTAGGGCAGTAGGGCAGTAGGGCAGTAGGGCAGTAGGGCAGTAGGATGGCTTCGTGCGCCTTCTAAAACATACTGCCTTACTGCCCTACTGCCTTACTCCCCTAAATTCTAATCCCCCAGCGCCAGCTGATCCGTGATCTCGAAGCGTTCGGACACGCCGACGCGGATCATGTTCAGGCTGCCTTCGCGGGTGAAGCGGAAGTCGCTGGGCGCGTCGGAGCCTGCCGGCTGGCCGGCGACGAAGGAGATGATACGCGTGCCGCCGTCTGGCCAGGTGATCGTGACGTCGGCCTTGTCGCTGCCCTTGCGCACGACGCTGACCGCGCAACGCGTCATCGGTTCGCCGACATAGCGGGCACACGGAATTTCATTGGCGGCATGGCCGGACGGCGGTTCCAGCCGCGCGACGGTCTGCGAGTCAGGTGGCGGGGCAGTGGATGCCCGGGCCGCGACCGGCTCTTCGATCTCGCCGGTCGTCGGGTTTTCC
>NZ_RZRQ01000293.1:0-7431 GCF_003997785.1 Mesorhizobium sp. M7D.F.Ca.US.004.01.2.1
TCGCTGATCCCGCGCAGGTCCGCCTTTGTCGCGTCGGCCTTCACGTAGCGACGGAAATTGGCGAGCGTCACCCCCTTCATGGTGGCGCCGCCGGGATCGGCCGGATTGTCCGACCAGCCGCCTTCCGATTTGAGAACAAGCGCAAGCGCCCGCGCGAAGTTGCGGTCCATGGTGATGGTTCCTTTGAAGATTGGTCGGCAGGGGCGACGAGGAATTTCACGATCGAGGAGACGAGAAGACCGCACGCGGCACGTCAGTCGATGCGCAGAGCGATGCTCAAATGATGATCAAGGCAAGAACTCCGAGCCGATGAAGGGCGCAAACCGGGCAAGCCGTGGATATGAGTTAGGCGCCTTGCCAGCGGCTGGACGAGCGAGTTTCAGTACTGGGATCGGTGCGCCGAAAAAAACGGCGCGGCGCGGTTATACGAGCATACAGCGTCACGAGCACCACCGGGAGCAAAAGCATCGGCATCATGGCGACCCGGTTGTAGTAAGGTAGTCCGCTCGCCAACATGTAGATAACGGTCATGAGGATACAATATTTTCCCAAGCGCTCATCTGACTTCTTTGCCGCCCTCTTGATCAACAAGACACTTGCGACGCATTGAACTAGCGAATAGGCAAAAAACAAAGCCTTAAACCCTACCCGATAACTCATAAACACGTCGGAAGAGTACTGAGTGTACAGACCTACCTGCGCCAAAATCGGGCCGATTATTATATTGGAAATACCAGAGATGGAGTTGGTAATGTAGCCCGCGAAAATCAAGGAAACTACGCCAACGATAAATTTTCCTGAGCGAGGAACAAAATCTGCCAAGACATAGATTGCAACGAATAGAATAGCGCTATAGTGACTACCAATCGCCAAGGCGGCAAAGAAAATTGCTCGGTACTTCTTGCCGTCATTGATCGCTAGGAAGAATGCGAGAATGAAGATAAGCGAAAACCCTTGACGCAACGTGTTTTGGCCCAGTTGCTCGAACCATGGCAGCATGATTAGGCCGACAGTCGATATCGCACCTAGCACTACGCTATCGCTTTGTCTGACCGAGTAAAGATAGTAGACTGAAACCATGACCATGCTGTTGGCTAGCATGCTGTCAGAGATAGAAAACCCCAGGTTGGCGTATATCCAATGCATGGCGATGAATACGGGCTCGTGCGCCACAGCCGTCATATAGACTAGGAACGTTGCCCTGGTCGCATAGGCGAAATCTCTCGAGTAGGCGACAATATCGCCTTCCAAAGCATATGAGACATAATTCGCATAGTCGGTTCGAGAAGCCGCGAAGAAGAGCACCGGGGCTAGAAAGACCAACGTGGGGAACCAGAGTTGGCGAATGGACCGCATTCGAACGCCTCTTTGATTCTTGGCGACAGGTGCAATAGCACCCTTCATTATTATCATACGAAACGCAAAATGCTGACGCCCTCCAAATAAAGTTGCCGGCCAGCGCCACAGCAGCGGGTCGGGGTCGGTCTGGAAGGCGAGCTCGACCACGCCCTGTTTGGGAATATGCTCGGAGATCTGGCCGACATCGTCCGAAGCAAACCGGCTTTGCGCCGTCTGCGTCAACTCGGCGATCGATTTGCGCGAGCGCGTGACATAGAGGAACGACTGGCCAGCATCGACCGGACGGATGCGGGCGCAGCCGAAGGTACGCGAGCGCCGGTTCTTGAACGAGGATGGCGTCAGCGCCTCGTCGATGCCCGAGCCCGAAAGCGCGCGTATGCCGCCGCTGGTGCCGATAAGCAGCGCGCCATCGCTGTCGGCGATCCAGACGATGTCGTTGGCCTGGCCGCCGCCGGCCTGGACGAACTCCAGCGCGTCGTCGTCCTTCTCGCCCAGCGCGAAATTGTCGAAGTCGCCGGTTGCCGAGGCATAGACGGAGAACTTCCGGCTGAAGGCCAGGCGTTCCTCATAGAGTGAGCCGCTCTCCACATACTTTCCGGGCACGAGCGTGCCGAGCCGCCAGCGGGATATCGGGCTGAGGTCCGGCAGGGCATGGCCATACATGCGGATCGTGACGATTGTGGTACTGGTGCGCGCTGCGATCTTGGCCCAGCGCCAGCGGCCATCGGAAGCGTAGAGGCGAATAGCGCGCCCGACATCCGAGGTTTGGAACCCTGCTCCATTGTTGATGCCAACGATCGAGGAAGCCGTTAGGTTGAACGGCGTCATCAGATCGCCGTCCTCGTTTGGCGCCCATTCGGCGAGGGCCGCATTGGTGCTGTCCGGCCCGCCACCACCTTCGAAATCCAGCCGCAGATATTCGAACGGCGTCCTATTGGAGAATTCGAAATACCGGCGTTCGGAAGCACTCCATCCTGTCTGGCCTTGCCGCGAGTCGATCGTAACCCAAGTGGAGCCGTCGTTCGAGCCCTGCACTTCCCACTGGGTCGGCATGTCCTCTGCTCGACCGGCCGCACCCGGTGCTTGGATCCAGTAGGCATTGCACACTTTTTGCTCGGAACTTGCCAGCCGGTACTGAACCCATGCCCCGGTTCCCCCGGTGAGCACGCTCATCGTCTTGCTGTCTTTGTCGAACAACTGCCAGGCATCGCCCGTCGCATTCAAGCTGGACACCGTGCCGCTTGGGACGGTCAGGCTGCTCATCTTCGGAACAAACGAACCGTAGCTGGCGGGCGTCAGCGTTGTCGCGGTGTCATTGATCGGATCATAGGGGCCGTCGGCGATCTCGTAATCGGCGAGCGCCCACGCCGTGTGCGCGGTGCGTGTCAAAACCTTCGGCGGATAATCCCGGTGGATGATCCACATCTGGTCGGCCGACTGCACATAGGCGAGTTCGAACAGATCCGCCTCGAGATAGGGCGAGGCAACTTCCACCGTGCCGACGCGCGCGCCATAGGCATAGACCCGGATATACTGGTCGCCGAATTCGAGCGCATAGGCCTGGTCGGCCGAGAAGATGAACGGGATCAGCCGCGTCTTCTTCGCCGAAATCTTCACCTCGCCGGCGAAGTAGGTGCCGCCGCGCTTGCGGATGCCGCCATGCGGCAGGGTGACGAAGTTCTCGCACTTCGACAGCGCCGCCCGATAGAAGTCGAGCGAGGCGCGCGCATGCAAGCGCGGCGAGATTTCGCCGCGGGTGAAGACGTCCTGGACCGGATAGAGCGTTGTCATCAGCGAAAAGCCCTCAAAGCATGTCGCCCAAAAGCGTGAGGCAGTTTTGGGCCAACGACATGCGCAAAATCAAAAACGGGAGTCGCCGCGCTGGCTGGCCCAGGAGGCGGTGTAAAGCCGGCCGCCGCGCTGGATGGCGTTGGCGGTCAGCGCCGCGTCCAGCGCCCGGTCATAGGCCGAGCGGGCAATGTCGATCATGCCCGACTTGTGCGTCAGCGGATGCGCCACCTTGATGGCAAGGGCGGCCACCAGCACCTCGGTGAACAGCGCGTCCCAATCGTTGGGGTCGGTGAGGTTGGCGACGTAGCAGATGGTCAGCGGGCCGGACCGGTCGGAATAGATCAGCCCCGCCTCTTGCCGCCAGGAGATCGGCACGCCGTCCGGTTCGCCATTATGGGTCAGCGGCAGCGGTCGCAGGCAGTCGGCCGGCAGTTCGTACGCGAAGTTCAAGGTGCAGTTGTCACCGCCGGTATCCGCGCCCACTACCGTGGCGCGCAGGATCGCGAACACCCAGGCATATTTGGTCAGTTCAGCTTCCCGGGTGAGATCAAAATGCAGGTTCAAGAGCCGTGCCGCCTTGACGTCCTGATCGAGACTGTCGATCGGCGCCTCGTCGAGCACGGCGAGCGCCATGTTGGCGATATCGAGCGGGGTGATGGCCATGGGTCAGGCCTCCGTCAGCGGGGTTGATCGGGGAATCGTCGCTTCCACGGCGAAAAGGCCGCGTGGTTGGGCATTTTCTGGTGCAGCTATCGCCGCTTGCGGACAGGGCTGCCGAAGGGGTCGGCTTCGCCAAGCTGGCCGAAAGGCACCGCCGCGACAGATCCGTAGGCGTATCGGGCTACGTCTATCGGGCAAGTTGTGCGGGACCCGAAACGCGCTCACAATTCAGTTTTCCGAAGCACAGTACGCTTCAAAAAGCTTGCTGATATTGCTATCGGATTGTTTGCCGATACCCGTCTTCCCCCCGAAGCCCTGTCGGCAGACGAGGCGGATTCTGTCCCCGGATCCGCCTTTTTCATGTGCGAGGTATCGGCATTTCCACAGGCCGGTTCCGCCTTCGGGCGGACGGTCACGGGGCGGGCGCTCATCGCCCCCGCCCCTCGCCCAAGCCGATCAAGCCTCGGTGGTCTTCAACGCAATGAACGTCATGGTCTTGACGCTCGACGCCGTGCGGTCCCAGTTCGCCGCCAGCGCCAGCTCCGCATCGGTAGCGAATTCACCGGCCGAGGAGGCGTCGAGGAAGCGCGTGCCGGGCACATGCGGCACAAAATGCCGGCGGCCGACCATTTCCGTCACGCCGCCGCCATGGCCCTGGCGAGGCTTGCGGTCGAATTCCAGCGGGCCGCCTTCGGTGTTGACCGGCAGCTCGTTCCACAGGATCGCCTTGTCCTTGAACATGAAGGCGGTGTAGACGCCCGCAGCCTGCGGAATGTCGTCGTCAACGACGGCGCGAAGCCCCATATAGTAGGGGATCAGCGGCCCGCCCTGTTCGGAGGACGGCACATAGTCGATCAGGTCGGCGAGCTTCAGCGCCTTCATCTGCTTGGAGTGCATCCAGATCGTCTTGAACTTGTCCGCGCGGTCGCCCATCAGATAGGCGGCCTCGATGATGTCGGTGTCGACGATGGAGGCGCCGGTGGTGCGCACCAGGTCGCCTCCGTCATTGGCGATGTTGTCGGCGACGACACCCTTCAGGATGCCGAGCAGGGTCAGCTTGTTGGCGCGCTGCCAGTACTCGGTCTGCCGCTTGACGATCAGTTTTTGCGGATCGTCGCCCGCCAGGATCGACGTCAGGTCCGGAACGCCCCACGCCTGGGCGCGGACATTGCGGGCGGCGACCTCGCGGCGCGAGCCGATCTTCTTCATCTCGATGGAATCGGCCGGATCGTCATTGACCGGTTCGGACGGGTCGTTGCCGAGGTCCTTCCAGCCGGGCATGTCGACCGAGCGGCCGCCCATCGACAGTTTCGAGGAGATGGCCGGGTCGGAAAACAGGATTCCGGCCTGGTAGATCTCGAGCGACTGGACATGCTCCTCGAAAGCATATTGCGCATAGACGGACGGAACGATCGCGTCCGCGATACGGGTGTAGGCATCTGCCATTTTTTCTCTTCCTTCAGGTTTGGGTTTGTTGGTGACGCCCCCTCACCCAGCCTCCGCTTCGCTCGGCGACCTCTCCCCGGCGGGAGAGGAGACCTGAGACGGCGGTGCAGCCTCTTCTCCCCACCGGGGAGAAGGTGGCCGTGTAGCGGCCGGATGAGCGTGAGGTCGGCGGCCGTGGCTATTACTTCATGACGCGCGCTGTCCTCTTCCGGCGTAGCACTATCGGCCTTGGGCGAGGACTCTTTGACTCTGGCCAAAACGGCCTCGTTCGACATGCCACGCATGCTGTAGAATTGCCGACTGACATCCATTGCTTGGCGGAAGGCTTGGAAGCGCCTGACGCCTTCGGTGGCGCCGTAGAGAGCGATGAACTGCTCCGGAGTCTGCGCGGGGCCGGAATAGGTTCCAGTGTCCCTGATAGACCTTGGTGCGTTCTGTTCTGCCAGGCCGATGCTGGTTCGTGTTTCGACCTGCCGCGCGATCTCAGCGGTCCGCGCTTGCTGGGCCAACGCTGACCTGTCGTGAGGCGGGATGTCGTCCCGGAAAACCTGCACCGATCGCTCATATGGCGCCGGCTCGCCAACGTGATCGTTTCTTGGCACCACAGAACTTGTGGTATTTGCCTGCGAGCTACCAACGGCCTCGGCGGTATCGTCCTTTGTCCGGCTTCCAGCCTGCGCCGCACCCAGCATCTCGACAGCGCGCTTCGGATCCTGGGCGATCATCGCCTGGACCAGCGCCTTGGCCGTGTTGGTGCGCCAGGCGACTTCCGCCGCTTGCCTGGCGAGCGGATTGCCGATCTTGGCGATCAGGTCGAGCCCGCTCTGCCGGACCGCCTCGAAGTTTGCGGTGTCGCTCGGGTCGTTTTGCGCGATGGCGCTGGTCGAGATGTTGTCAACCTTGGTCCACTCGGCCAACTCGTAGTCCTGACGCCGCTGAAGCTGCCGCTGCGCCGCGCGCCAACCGCGCGCATTACCTCCTTCTGCCTAGCGAAGCTGGCGCGCTGGCTCTCGGGCATGTTCGGCAGGGCGTCGTCGAACAGCGTGTCGAACAGGCCAGTCTTGACCACCCGACCGTTGCGCAGATCGACCTGGCCGTACATCGTCTCATGCAGGCCGGCGCCGTCGGCCGGCGCGTTCGCCGCTACCTCGTCTTCGGCTTGCGCGATCCGGCTGGTGAACCGGTGGCGCGCCAGCTCGGCGTCGAACGCCTCCTGCTGGTCCTTCATCTGCCGGTAGCGTTCGGCGACAGCGGAAAGCTGGTCGCCAAGACCCTGCATGGCGCCGCCGATCGGCGATCCCTGCGGGTATTGCACCGCATTGCCGGTATCGAGCCGGCGCTGGGCAATGGAGAGGGGGATGATGCTGACCATTGGCTGTTTCCTGCGCAACTGGCTTTGAACAAAAGAGCGCGCGGCGCTGGCGATCACGGCACGGCCGGTCGCACGCTGGCTGTCCGCGTTCGCGGGTTTTGTCGGATCGACTTTTTGGAGAAATCCTGGAGCAGCGGTGCTGCCTGGGTGGGTCAGTGGACCTCGTCGGCAGCGCGACCACGTCGTGGGGCCGCAGCGACCGCTACTGGCCCCTTCTCCCCGTTCAACGGGGAGAAGGTCCCGGAAGGGGGATGAGGGGCAGCGCTAAGTTTCGATATGCTGGCGCCGCTCCTCACCTGCCTGCCGGCATCCTCTCCCCGTAAACGGGGCGAGGGACGCAGCTTCAGCGCCTACCCCTCCGCCCGCGCCGCTTTCTCCAGCGCCGCAAGCTGCGCCTCATCCAGCGTCAGAAACCCCATAATGTGCTGCACCACCTCGGCCCGCGCATTGCTTAGCGCGCTGTGCAATTCGAACCCGTTGGGCGTCCTGGTGCGTGCCATCCACTCGCCATAGGACGGACGCCGGTAATAGCCGGTCGTCGCCGCGAGGTCGGCCAGCACCATCTCGCCATCCTCGCCGGAAAACACCCTGAGATACGCCTTGGCCAGCGCGTCGCGCGCCCTGGCAGGACTGCCGGCCTGGCCGGAATGGGCGAAGCGTTTCCGGCTCATGCGCCGTTACCCGCCGGGCCGACGGGCTGCCCGCCTTGACCACCGCCGCCCAGCATGTCTTGCAACCCGTCGAGCAGGCCGCTGTCGCGCGCCTGCTCGACGGGTTGCAAGACATGCTGGGCGGCGGTGGTC
>NZ_RZRQ01000294.1:0-7384 GCF_003997785.1 Mesorhizobium sp. M7D.F.Ca.US.004.01.2.1
TCATCGGATCACGCATTGAGGGAGCATTTTCATGACTGAACGGCTTGCGGGAAAGACGGCCCTGGTTACGGGCGCCGCGCAGGGTATCGGCAAGGCGATCGCCGCGCGGCTTGCCGCCGACGGGGCAACCGTCATCGTCAGCGACATCAATGCCGAAGGCGCCAGGGCGGCGGCCGCGGCGATAGGCGGAAAGGCGAGGGCGATCGCCGCCGACATTTCCGATCCGGCATCGGTCAAGGCACTTTTCGCCGAAATCCAGGCCCTGACCGGGGGCATCGACATCCTGGTCAACAATGCCAGCATCGTGCCGTTCGTCGCCTGGGACGATGTCGATCTCGACCATTGGCGCAAGATCATCGACGTCAATCTGACCGGCACCTTCATCGTCAGCCGCGCCGGCACGGACCAGATGCGTGCGGCAGGCAAGGCCGGGCGGGTGATCAGCATCGCATCCAACACCTTCTTTGCCGGCACGCCGAACATGGCGGCCTATGTCGCGGCCAAGGGCGGCGTCATCGGCTTCACCAGGGCGCTCGCCACAGAACTCGGAAAGTACAACATCACCGCCAACGCGGTGACGCCTGGCCTGATCGAGAGCGACGGCGTCAAGGCGAGCCCGCATAACGAGGCGTTCGGCTTCGTCGAGATGCTTCAGGCGATGAAAGGCAAGGGGCAGCCGGAACATATCGCCGATGTGGTTTCGTTCCTGGCCTCCGACGATGCGCGCTGGATCACCGGCCAGACGCTCAATGTCGACGCCGGGATGGTGCGCCACTAACCAAAAGCGCATCCCAAAAACGCTACAACACTTCTGGGCGACCTGCATTTTGGGTCGCAACAGCGGATGAGCGCGGCCGCGTCCGCAAGGCCGTGCCGCAAATGGCCAATCAAAGGGAAATCATAGTGGACTTCGGATTCGACACGTCGATGTTCGACGGGCTGACGATTGCAATGCTGGTCGCCGGTCTGGCCATAACCGGCGTGGCGTCCGGCGTGCTGGCCGGCTTGCTGGGCGTCGGCGGCGGTATCGTCATCGTCCCGGTTTTGTTCTGGGTGCTCAGCCTGTTTCACTTTTCGCCTGCTGTGACCAGCCATCTGGCGGTCGCGACATCGCTTGCGGTTATCATTCCCACCTCGATCTCGTCGATGCGGTCACACAACAAGCGCGGCAATGTCGATCGGCCTCTGCTCAGTCTGTGGGGGCCGGCTATTTTCGTCAGCGCGCTGATCGGCGGCATCATGTCGAAATTCATCCCCGGCGCCGGCCTGCGGCTGGTCTTCGGCGTCGTCGGCCTGCTGGTGGCCGTCAACATGGCGTTGCCGAAGCACCTTGTGATCTCCGATCACCTGCCGCAAAGCGGTTGGATCAACCGTGCGATCGCCTCCGTCATCGGCTTTGTCTCTTCGCTCATGGGAATTGGCGGCGGCACGCTCTCGGTGCCGGCGCTTTCCAGCTTTTCCTTTCCGGTGCACCGGGCCGTCGGCACATCGTCGGCGCTTGGCCTGCTCATCGCGCTTCCGGCTGTGGCCGGCTTCATCTGGTCGGGTCTCGAGATTGCCGGCAGGCCTCCGCTCAGCCTGGGTTACGTCAGCCTGCCGGCCGTTGCCATCATAGCGCCCGTGAGCTTTCTGTTCGCACCCTTGGGTGCAAGGCTCGCCCACGCGCTCAACCCGCGCTATCTGAAACTTGCCTTTGCGTTTTTCCTGGCAATCACGGCCGGGCGAATGTTGCTTTCCTGAATTTCGTTGGCCTGAATCCCGTTGGGCGGCCTACGGCTATTTTTCCCGCATGGCCCGGCGGAAGTTCTGCGTGATCGGTTCGGCGAGGTAAGAAAGCACGGTGCGAGCACCCGTCCGGATCATCGCCTCGCTCGACATGCCGGGCAGCAGCTTGCGGCCCTCCAGCTTGGCGAGTTCGCTCTTGTCGATCAACACGGTCGCGGCGAAATACGGTGCCCCGCTGCGTTCGTCCACCATGCGGTCAGCCGATACGATCTCCACAACGCCGTCGAGCGGCGGCAGGTTGTAGCGGGCGAAGGCCGGGAAGCTGACGTGCGCCGGCTGTCCGGGGGCGATCGTCTCGACATCTTCTGGCTTGACCATAGCCTCGACCACGAGTTGTTGTCCGAGCGGCACGATTGTCATCAATGTCTCACCGGGTTTCACGACACCGCCCGCCGTGTGGACCTTCAGGTCCATGACGATACCGTCAACCGGTGCGACAACATCGGTACGGGTAAGCACGTCCTTGGCGGAACGCTCCTCCTGTCCGAGGTCAAACAACTCCGCCTCGACCTTGCTCAACTCGTCGACGGCTTCGTTCAGCCGCACTGTGCTCAGGTTCAAGATTTGCATGTCAATCTCGGCCATGGCGCTTCTGGCACGAGCGATTGCCGCGAGGTTGGTAGCGCGCTCCCCCTCGATCTCCTGCTGTTGTCGTCTGAGCAACAGGTTCCGCTCGCGGGTGGTCAGCCCCTTATCGAGCAGAGTCTGAAGGTCCTTGTTTTCACCCTCGATCGCCTCGATCTGCTTGTCCTTGGTGACGATAAGCTGCTCTAACCCCGTTATCTCTTCCTCGGTCTGGTGACGGCGCTGGCTGAGAATTTCCTGCTCGTCGGTCAAGTTGTGGTGCTTCGCCGCGAACACGTCACGCTGCGAGGCAACCGCGTCCTTTGCGGCATTGGCGGGGTTTGCGAGCAATGCCGGATCAAACTCGATCTCGGCCTTGCCGTCGCGCTCGGCCCTGAGACGCGCGGCAAGCGCCTCTCGCGTTGCTATCCGGTTCTGGATCAGGTCGAGCTGCGCCTTTGCCTGCGTGGTGTCGAGCCGGATGAGGACCGTTCCCGCCTTGACGATATCCCCGTCGGCGGCATTCAACTCCGCGATGATGCCGCCCTCGAGGTGCTGGATGAGCTTGCGGTCGCCAGCAACCTTGACGACGCCCGGTGCCACCGCGGCGCTGTCCAACGGTGCCAGCGCCGCCCAGCCCCCGGCCACCCCGAAGAACAGGAACATGATCGCGAACCCGGCGCACGTCACGCCCATGAGACGCAGGGGTATCGGTTCCAGCAGGGAGGGCGGCGGGACGGGTAACGGCACGACGTTCATATCTGTTCCCATTTCATGCCTGGTTCGCCACGATGGTCGTGCCCAATGCGCTTGGACGCGACGTACGTTTTGAAGAGGGACGTGGCCCGTTGCTGACGCCGAGCACGGCGGCGGGGATTTCCGGCGTCGAATCAGCCGGCATCTGAGTTACCTGGTGAGTTATCGGGCGGATGCGCGCGGCGAGTTCGTTGAAGACATAGTCACGTGAACCGAAGAGGTCTTGTTGGCCCCGATTGAGGACCAATATCTTGTCGACCTTCTCCATGATGTTCGCTCGGTGTGCGATCAGGATAATGGTCGCGCCCGCCGTCTTGACCGCGCCGAGGGCTGCGATCAATGCGTCCTCACCCTCGCGGTCGAGGTTGGAATTGGGCTCGTCCAGGATAATGAGCGGCGGGTCGCCGTAGAGTGCCCGCGCCAGCCCGATGCGTTGGCGCTGCCCACCCGACAGCACCGCGCCGGATTCGCCGATCTCGGTGGCGTAACCCTTCGGCAGTCCTTTGATCAGTTCGTGAACTCCCGCCAACTGCGCGGCCTTGACCACGTTGTTGAAGACCGCTGGGTTGATATTCGCGAAGCGGCAGATGTTTTCCGAGACCGTACCGGCGAAGAGCTCGATGTCCTGCGGTAAATAACCGACATAATGACCACGGTCCTCCGCCGCCCATTGGGCAACGTCCATCCCGTCCAGCAACGCACGCCCCCCGGATGGGCGCCAGGCACCGGCCAGTATCCGCGCCAGACTGGTCTTGCCGGCCCCGCTCGGGCCGATCAATGCCATTGCCTCACCCGGATTGAGCCGGAAGCTGACCCCCTTCAGGATATGCTCGCCGCCCTGTCGGGCAAGCACGAGATTGTCGGCCTCGAACCTGCCTTTCGGTCGTGGCAGCGGCATAACCGGCGTGGCCTCCCGGTGTTGTCCGGCGACTGCGGTGAGACGCCGGTAAGCGGCACGCGCTCCGACCGTCGCCTTCCATGTGCCGATCGCTTGCTCGACCGGCGACAACGCGCGCCCCATCAGAATCGAGGCGGAGATCATGATGCCGGGTGAAGCCTCGTTTCGAAGCACCAGATACGCACCAAGGCCCAGTATGGCCATTTGCAGGGCCAGCCGGTGACAACGCGCGATGGCCGCGATGACGCTGCCACGATTGGCGGCAAGAACTTGTCCTTTGTTGGCCTCGTCTTGCTGTGCCTTCCAGCCCTCCAGCAGTGGCTTCAACATGCCCATCGCCTGTACGACCTCGGCGTTGCGGATCGCCGCCTCGGCTTGCACATATGCCCGTGACTGTGCGCTTGCGGCCTCGTTCAACGGCTTGCGTGTGAGGTATTCGTTGAGCAACGCCAACGCAAACAGGACGATCCCGCCGCACAGCGCCAACCAGCCCAGCCAAGGATGCATGACGAATATGGCGGCGAAAAACAGCGGTGCCCAGGGCGCGTCAAGGATTGGGAAGATGCTCGGGCTGGTGAAGAAATTTCGTACTTGATCCAGGTCGCGCAGCGGACGGGCGTTGGCATGACCGGGCGCCGAGGCGGCATACTCTACCGATGCTGTCAGGAGAACCGGTGCCAACCGTGCGTTCATCCACGATCCGACGGTGGCCAGGAGACGCCCGCGGACCACCTCCAGCCCCGCCATTGTCACGAGCGCCCCTGCCGCCATCAGCGACAGCATCACCAACGTCTCCAGACTGTGGCTGGACAGCACGCGGTGGTAGACTTGGAGCATATAAAGCGCCCCGGTCAACATCAGCACGTTGATGCCGCCGCTGAACCAGATAAGCGGCCGGATGGCGCGTCTGGCCTCTTTCATCACCACCTGCAGGGCAGGGGGCTGTTGGCTGGTTTTCATCATCTGGATGACATCTCCGTGCGACAGATGCGGAACGGGGGCAGCATTGGCCGCCCCCGTTGGTCAAGCGTCAGGCGACGTCAACAAGTATGTGCTGCATCGCTGTCTGGTCCGCGTCCGCGTCCGCCACCTGGAAGGCGAAGTCGAGGTGGGCATCCGGCGTCTGGGTCGAGGTCGAGGTGAAGCCGATGTCCGTGATCTTCAGCACGTCGTTGTCGGTGGGGTCGAAGTTCACCAGGTTGGTGGTCGCATTGCTGCCGCCGCTAGCGCCGGTCGTCGGGTTCAGGTTGATCGCCGTGCCGTTGCCGGTGATGCCGTTGCCCGACTGCATGATCTGGACACCCTGCAACACGAAGTGCTCGCCGGCAGCGTTGTAGTCGTTCTGCTCGATGATGACGAGGCCGTCATTGTTGTCGAGCGTGAACTCGCCGCTGTACGGGGCCGGGACGTGACCCATCTTGAAGATGTCGGCGTTCTGCACGTACATGGCCCGCGTGATCGAGACATCGTCGGCTGTGGACGCCGTGCCCTTGTCGTCGATCAGGTTGAGGATCAGCATCAGGTCCTCGCTGTTGCCGATGCCGTCGAACTTGATGGCCATGGTGCCGGCGGTCGCTGTCGGGGTGATGGCCTCGTTCGCTATACCGACGTTGCTGTCGAAGAACCGCAATGTGAGCAGTTCGCCTTTCTGGATCGTGTCACCGGCGACACCGTTGGTGCTCTGCGTCGCGGACACCCAGGTTTCATTGGCGTTGCTCACCATCTCGTGACCACCGAGGGTGAAGGTGGCGTCGCCGGATGACCCCTCGCCATTGGCGGTCAAGCTGAACGGGTTGGCTTTGTTGATCAAGTTGCCCGTGAACTGCACGTAGAAGTTTTCGTTAGCCGGCGTATTCGGATCATCAGCCTGCAATTTTTCCAGCACGATCGGCGGGTGGCCCGTGTTGCCGAGGGGCTCCTTGGACAAGAGTTGACTGGTGTGGATAACGTCGAAGCTGAAGCCCTCGAGAGGGTCGGTCAGGTGGATGGTATAAGTATCGGCAATCTTGTCGAAGACGAGGGTGCCGCCCGCCGTGCCCGTCTGGACGCCAGCCGCCGGATCCTTGTCGTAGGTGAACGTGAAGTTGAACGTCGCGGAGGTAAGGCTCTCCGATGCCAGCGTCACCTCCGAGGTGAGGATGTTACCACCGCCGCCGCCGGTGATCGTGCCGGTGAGCCCGATCTGGACGCCGGCAAGCGCGCCGTTCTGGTCGACAAAGTCGGAACCGCCGCCCGCATAGAACGCGGCCGGATGAGCATCCGCGCCGATGTCGTAGCCGAAGGCTCCGGTGGCCGACGCGTTGAGCGTGTTGGCCAGAGTCTCGGGGGTCCCAGGAACGCCGGTCTGGTCACCGTCGAACGGCACCGTGATCGTCGGCGCATCATCCTTGAAGACAAGGCTTGTACCGATGTTGACACTGTCCGAGGCCTGGTCGCCGTCACCGTCGGTGATGATCGCCGTCAAGGTGACGAGATCGTCGGACGCCAGCGATGTTTGCTGATCCGGCCCGGTGTCGGGCGAGTGTATGATAGCCCGTGCCTGATCGAGTGTCACGGTTCCGTCCGCAGCCACGCTCACCGTGAACACGATATCGCCAGCGGCTGAACCGGCACGACCGACGACCTCGCCTCCTTCGACGAAAAGCAGGACGGACAGGCCGGTCAAGGTGTCGGTTAGGCCGCTAACGTTCGTGACCTGATTGATGCCGAGCGCATAGCTGATGGCGTCACCATCTGCGCCGGCATTCGGGGTGAAAACAGTCGCGAAATCCGCGCTGTTGGCACCCAAGTTGGACTCGTCAACGGTCAGCGTCGGCTCGGTGCCGGTGGTGGAGATGCTCGGGCCGTCGTCCTTGAAGTTGAGGTTCTGGCCGATGTCGAGGCTGGCCGACAGGTGGTCACCGTCCTTGTCGGTGACGGTCGCGGTGAGCGTGACCAGATTGTCGGCGGTCAGGCTGGTGCTGTCGTCGGGGTTGCTGGTGTTTGCATGGACCACCGCGCGGAGCTGATCGAGGGTAACGTCGCCGGTGGCGCTGACGGAGACCGTGAAGACGAGGTCGTTGGAGCCGGAGGTGTGGCCTTCAACGACGCCGCCATTGAGCGAGAGGATGACCGCCTGGCCGGTCGCCGTGTCGACCAGACCCGAAGGGCCTGCCACGACGCCCAGCGCATAGGTCAGCGTGCCGGCGCCGTCGGCGCCGAAGGCCGAAGTGAAGTTGCCTGCAAAGCTCTTCGTGTCGTTGGTCGTAAGAACCGACTCGTCAACGGTCAGCGTCGGCTCGGTGCCGGTGGTGGAGATGCTCGGGCCGTCGTCCTTGAAGTTGAGGTTCTGGCCGATGTCGAGGCTGGCCGACAGGTGGTCACCGTCCTTGTCGGTGACGG
>NZ_RZRQ01000295.1:0-7351 GCF_003997785.1 Mesorhizobium sp. M7D.F.Ca.US.004.01.2.1
ATGTCGGCATCCTCGTCGCTGGACGATCCCCACAGCTTGATGCCAAAAAGCTCGAAAGCCGCCGCCGGCCGCGATTCGGCGAGCAGCGCGGTCGAGCACATCATGGCCAAAAGCAGGGCGCGCGGAAGCGCACGCCCTGGCGCGCGACCTCCTGACATCTGCTCTTCATGCGCCGGCATTAAGACAACCTAGGTTATAAAACTAAAATTGGAATGAAGTTCTGAAGCGCTCGTAAAGGGGCCACAATCCAATTGTCTGAAATAGGGCGGGCTTGGAATTCACACCTTTTGCGTCGCCGCAAGAAAGCGTGATCACCTGTCCTATGGAGGTACTACCGGCCATCGGCCGGAAAGGAAACCGTTGGCAGGCGGAACCCTGCCGCGTCCCTGCGTTGACAAGCTTGACTGAAGCTTGATCATGCCTGGACGTTAGCAGTGTCTGGAGGGTGTTATGGCAATGCGCGCGGCTCGTGGTCTGTCGATCCTGATTCTTCTGTTTTTTGCCTGGGCCAATGTCTTAGCCTGGGGTGGTGTCGCGCAAGCGGCTGAGGCTCGACGAATCGCGACGACAGACAATTCCGATTATTTCGGCTTCGATCTCAGGTCCGACCAGAATGTCACGCTCGACCAGTGCAAGACGACATGTCTGGGCGACCCGGCCTGCCGCGCCTTCACCTACAACAACAAAGCCAAATGGTGCTTCCTCAAATCCGACTACAACCAGCTGAGGCCGTTCAACGGCGCGGTCGCCGGCAAGGTCGTCAACCTCGATGGCGATCCCGACATCGGCGCGCCGCCGGAACTCGCCTTCTTCCCCAACTGGATGGCCGATCAGGCCCAGCAGTACCGCAACAAGCTGCTCGGCCCGGCCTATGACAAGCCGACCGAAGGCATGGCCGCCTTGATGAACGCTGCCGAGCAGGCTGTGCTGACCGGCGACCATCGCTCCGCCATGCTGAAATACGAAGCCGCGGTCTCAGTGCTGCCCGACGATGGCCAGCTCTGGCTCAACCTGGCGCGTGAAACGCTGGCCGTGCAGCCCGCCGCCAACACCTCCGACGCCTCCACTTTGCCGGCAAACGGCACTTCGGCTGCTTTCAACGCCTACAAGCTGTTGCGCACCACCAAGACGCGCGCCGACGTGCTGGCGCTGCTCGGCAACGGCCTCGACAAGCGCGATCTCTACCGGCCGGCGCTGCAGGCCTATGAAGCCAGCCTTGCCCTGAACCCTTCACCGGCGGTCCAGGCCGACTATGCCGATCTGAAGGCGCGCAAGGGTTTCCGCGTCATCGACCACACCGTCGATGCCGACACCAGCGCGCCGCGCATCTGCGCGCAATTCTCCGAGGATCTGGTCAAGACCGGCGTCGACTACGCGCAGTTCGTCACCGTCGACAACGCGCCGCCCAAGGGCGTCGAGGCCAAGGACAAGCAGATCTGCGTCGAAGGGCTGGAGCACGGCCAGCATTATGACGTCACCTTCCGCGCCGGCTTGCCGGCGGCCATCGGCGAGGTGACCGCGGCTCCCGTGGTGCTGTCGATCTATGTCCAGGACCGCGCACCGTCCGCCCGCTTCACCGGCGACAGCTTCGTGCTGCCGGCCGGCGCGCGCCGCGGTATCCCGGTCGTCACCGTCAACATGAACGCCGCCGAGATGAAGCTCTACCGCATCGGCGACCGCTCGCTGGCCCAGCTTCTGTCGGGCTACCAGTTCCTGCACCAGCTCGACAGCTATGACATCTCCAACATTTCCGAGCAGATGGGCGCGCCGGTCTGGCAAGGCCAGCTCGACATCGCCAATGATCTCAACAAGGAGGTCACCACCTCCTTCCCGGTCGACGAGGCGGTGCCGCAGCGCAAGCCCGGCGTCTATGTGCTGACCGCCCAGGCCGTCAACGACAAGAGCGACGACTACAATTCGATGGCCACGCAATGGTTCGTCGTCTCCGACATCGGCCTGTCGACCTATACCGGCCAGGACGGGTTGAATGTCTTTGCCCGTTCGCTGGGCAGTGCCAAGCCGATAGCAGGCGCCGAACTGACCCTGGTTGCCAGGAACAATGAGGTTCTCGGCACGGCGACATCGGATGCCGACGGCCACGCCGTCTTCAACCCCGGCCTGACGCGCGGCGACGGCGGCATGGTGCCGGCCGTGCTGATGGCCAAGCAGGGCGACAATGACTTCGTCTTCCTCGACATGGGCCGGGCCGGCTTCGACCTGTCCGACCGCGGCGTCACCGGGCGCGCAGCGCCCGGTGCGCTTGACGTCTATGCCTGGACCGAACGCGGCATCTATCGCGCCGGCGAGGATGTCCATGTCGCGGCGCTTGCCCGCGACGGCGCCGCCAAGGCGGTCGAAAACCTGCCGCTGACCTTCATCTTCTCGCGCCCCGACGGCGTCGAGGACCGCCGCATCGTCAGCGACGGCGCCTCGGCCGGCGGCCATGCCGTCGACCTGCCGCTCGCACCCAACGCCATGCGCGGCACCTGGTCGGTGTCGATCTACACCGATCCCAAGCAGCCGGCGGTGGCGAGCCAGATGTTCCTGGTCGAGGATTTCGTGCCGGATCGCATTGAATTCGACATGAAGGCCGACAAGCAGGAGATCGCCCAGGGCGAAACCGCCGACATCAACATTGACGGCCGCTTCCTCTATGGCGCGCCGGCGGCAGGCCTGGCGCTGGAAGGCGAGTTGACGCTGTCGACGTCGCGCGACTGGGACCGTTTCCAAGGGTTCTCCTTCGGTCTCGCCGACGAACAGTCGGCCGAACCCACGGTCACCCCCCTCGCCGATCTGCCGGTGGTTGGCGATGACGGCAAGGTGACCTTCCCGGTCTCCGTCGACCAACTGCCCTCGACCACCAAGCTGGTCGACGCCAAGGTGACGGTCAGGATGCGCGAAACCGGTGGCCGCGCCATCGAGCGTTCGCTCAACATCGGCATCCGCCCGCAAGGCCATATGATCGGCATCCGTCCGGATTTCGCCGACAATGAAGTGCCGCAGGGCGGCACCGCCAAGTTCAGCCTGATCGCCGTCGATCCCGACGGCAAGCGCGAGGCGCTGAAAGGCGCGCAGTGGACGCTGGTCAAGGTCGAACGCAATTATCAGTGGTACCGCTCCAACAATTCCTGGAATTACGAGCCGGTCACCTTCACCAAGTCGATCGCCAACGGCCAGGTCGACCTCAACGCCGAAGGCGACGCAACCGTCTCCGTGCCGGTCGACTGGGGCCAGTACCGGCTCGAGGTCGAGACATCGGATCCCGAGGGACCGGCGACCAGCTACGAGTTCGATGCCGGCTGGTATGTCTCTTCGACCACCACCGAAACGCCTGACGGCCTCGAAATCGCCCTCGACAAGGACACCTATGCCGCCGGCGAAGTGGCCAAGCTGAAAGTCTCGCCGCACTTTGCCGGCGAACTTCTCATCAACATCGGCTCCGACAAGCTGTTGAAGACCGTCACGGCGTCAGTGCCGGCCGGCGGCAGCACCGTTGACATTCCGGTCGGCGACAACTGGGGCGCCGGCGCCTATGTCACAGCAACCCTGTTCCGGCCGGGCGAAGCGCAGGAAACGCGCTTGCCGGCGCGCGCCATCGGCGTGAAATGGCTGAAGGTCGATCCGGGCTCGAAGAAGCTCGCCATCACCCTGACGCCGCCGGACAAGACCATGCCGCGCCAGCAGCTGTCGATCCCGGTTTCCGTGGCCGGCGTGCAGCCGGGCAGCAATGCCTATGTCATGGTTGCCGCCGTCGACGTCGGCATCCTCAACCTGACCAACTACAAGGCGCCGGATCCGGAGAACTGGTTCTTCGGCCAGCGCATGCTGGGCATGGAAATCCGCGACATCTACGGTCGCCTGATCGACGGCTCGCTGGGCAACACCGGCAAGCTCAGGACCGGCGGCGACGGCGCCAACATGCAGGCGCAAGGCAGCCCGCCGACCGAAAAGCTGGTCGCTTTCTTCTCCGGTCCCGTCGAGCTCGATGCTGACGGCAAGGCGCGGATCGACTTCGACATCCCGCAGTTCAACGGCACCGTGCGCGTCATGGCCGTCGCCTGGACCAAGGAAGCGGTCGGCCACGCCCAGTCCGACGTGATCGTGCGCGATCCCGTCGTCATCACCGCCGGACTGCCGCGCTTCCTGGCGCCCGGTGACGCCGCCGTCATGCGCCTCGATGTCGCCGACACCGACGGCCCTGCCGGCGATTACGCCTTCTCGATCGAAACGACGGGCGACCTGTCGACGGGCGACAAGCCCCTGCCCGAGAAGCTGACGCTCGCCCAGGGCAAGCGGCAGACGCTGACCGTGCCGCTGATCGCACAGACGGCCGGCAATGCCTCGGTTACCATCAAGCTTGCCCATGCCGACGGCACCAAGGTCGAGCAGACGCTCTATGTGCCGGTGCGTCCGGCGCAATTGCCGGTCACCACCCGCCTGGTGGTCGACCTCAAGGGCAATGGCGGCGCGCTGCGCGTCGACAAGGAACTGCTGGCGGCAAGCCTGCTCGATGGCGCTTCCGTCAGCGTCGGCGTTTCGCAGGCCGCCGCCTTCGACGTGCCGTCGCTGTTGATGACGCTCGACCGCTACCCCTATGGTTGCGCCGAGCAGACCACCAGCCGCGCCATGCCGCTTCTCTACGTCAACGAGTTGGCATCTGGCATCGGCATGGCCAGCGATCCCGACATCCATGGCCGTATCCAGGACGCCATCTACAAGGTTCTGAGCTACCAGGCCTCGGCCGGCAGCTTCGGCCTGTGGGGTCCGGGCTCCGGCGATCTGTGGCTCGATGCCTATGTCACCGACTTCCTGACCAGGGCGCGCGAGCAGAAATACGACGTGCCGAGCCTGGCCATGAACCAGGCGCTGAGCAATCTGCAGAACTCGCTCGGCTACGACCAGAGCGTCCAGGACCGTGGCAGCGAGATCGCCTACGCCCTCTACGTTCTGGCCCGCAACAAGAAGGCCTCGATCGGCGATCTGCGCTACTACGCGGATACCCAGCTCGAAGCTTTCTCGAGCCCGATGGCCGTTGCCCAGCTGGCGGCGAGCCTGGCGCTCTACGGCGATACGCCGCGTGCGGAATCGACGTTCAAGACTGCCCTGCAGCTGGCCAAGTCGACCACCGACTACGACTACTACCGCTCCGACTACGGTTCGCGGCTGCGTGACGGCGCGGCGATGCTGGCGCTGGCGGCGGAATCCAAGCCGGTGCCGACGATCGTGCCAGAGCTGGTCAAGCTGGTGACCAGGGAACGCGCCGAAGCCCGCTGGACCAGCACCCAGGACGAGTCCTGGATGCTGCTGGCGGCCCGCGCGCTGAAGGAAGGCAATGATACGATCACGCTGACCGTCAACGGCGCGCCGCATTCCGGCGGCTATTCCAACCAGGTCGAAGGTTCTGACCTGGTTGACAGCCCGCTGACCATCGCCAACACCGGCAAGACCCCGCTGCAGGCCGTCGTCACCACGGTGGCGTCGCCGACCCAGCCCCTGCCGGCCGGCGGCGACGGCTTCACCATCAGCCGCACCTACTACAAGCTTGATGGCACCGAAGCCAATGTCACCGAGGCGACGCAGAACGAACGCTATGTCGTCGTGCTCAAGGTCAACGAGCAGAACACATGGCCATCGCGCCTGCTGGTCACCGACCTGTTGCCGGCCGGCTTCGAGATCGACAATCCTGGCCTGGTCTCCAGCGCCCAGTTGACGAACTTCTCGTGGCTGGCGCAGACCGATGCGGCCCATCTCGAATTCCGCGACGACCGTTTCGTCGCGGCGTTCAACCCGGCCGACGGCGACCACGACCACAATTTGACCCTCGCCTATGTCGTGCGCGCGGTGACACCTGGCACCTACGCCCATCCGGCGGCAACGGTGGAGGACATGTACCGGCCGCAATACTCGGCCCGCACCGCCACCGGCATGATGGAGATCAAGGCGCCGTAAGGCGCCGGTGGTAACGATCATGCAAATGGCGATTGCGCTAGCGACAGCTCCCCTCTCCCCGTCACTACACGGGGGGAAGGTGCCGGCAGGCGGATGAGGGGCAGCACCATGCTCTCCAAAAAAATCCTGCGCCGGGCAGCCATTACGGGCGTCTCCCTCGCCGGCCTTGCGGTGATCTCGGCAGCCAGTCTCTGGGAACTTGACCGCGCCTTCCCGCCCCCGCTTCCGGCCGAACTCACGGTCTCGACCGAAGTCCAGGACCGCGATGGCCAGCTGTTGCGCGCCTTCGCCACGCCGGACGGCTACTGGCGGCTGGAGACCCGTCTCGACCAGGTCGACAAGCAATTCGTCGACATGCTGGTCACCTATGAGGACAAGCGTTTCTGGGACCATGAGGGTGTCGACGTGCTGGCGCTGGCGCGGGCCGCCGGCCAGTTCGCCACCAGCGGCCACATCGTCTCCGGTGGCTCGACCCTGTCCATGCAGCTCGCCCGGCTGATCGAGCCGCGCGAAAGCCGCAGCCTCGGGTCCAAGATCAAGCAGATGCTGCGCGCCATCCAGATCGAGCGGCGATTGTCGAAACGCGAGATCCTCGAACGCTACCTGACGCTGGCGCCCTATGGCGGCAATCTGGAAGGCGTGCGCGCCGCCTCGCTCGCCTATTTCGGCAAGGAACCGAAGCGGCTCACCGTTTCCGAATCCGCCCTTCTCGTCGCCTTGCCGCAACTGCCGGAAAAGCGCCGACCCGACCGCAATTTGAAGATCGCCCACGCCGCCCGCGACCGGGTGCTGACCCGCATGGTCTCCTCCGGCCTGCTCGGCGAGCGCGAGGCAGCACGTGCCGCCCTCGACGATGTAGCGGGCCTGCGCCGCACGCTGCCTGCTCTCGCTGCGCACGCCGCCTATGCGATGCTGCCCAAGGCTGTTCCCGGCCAGCCCTTGCAGCTGACGATCCGTAAGAGCGTCCAGGAAGGGCTGGAGCAGGTGGCGAGGGACGCGGCCACTAAGCTTGGGCATCGCCTGTCGGTCGCCATGGTGCTGGCCGACTCCCGCACCGGCGACATCCTCGGTGAAGTCGGCTCGGCCAATTTCTTCGACGCCAGCCGCTCCGGCTGGATCGACATGACCAAGATCGTCCGCTCGCCCGGTTCGACGCTCAAGCCGTTCATCTACGGTCTTGCTTTCGAACAGGGCCTGGTGGCGCAGGAGACGCTGATTGACGACAGCCCCGTCGATTTCTCCGGCTACCGGCCAAAGAATTTCGACATGGGCTATCAGGGCGATGTCAGCATCCGGCAAGCGCTGCAACTGTCGCTCAACGTGCCGGCAATCCGCGTGCTCGATGCAGTCGGACCAACGCGGCTGATGGCGCGCGTCCGCCAGGCCGGGGTAAACCCCATTC
>NZ_RZRQ01000296.1:0-7341 GCF_003997785.1 Mesorhizobium sp. M7D.F.Ca.US.004.01.2.1
GCGCTATTGCGAAGCCGCGGCAGCGGTGAAATCCGGGCGGATCGGCGAGCCGATCCACGGCAGCAGCGGCCGTTTCACCAATCGCGAAGTTGGTCTTCGCATGAACGGAAACTCGAGCGTCTGCTTCTACCTCGGCGTCCACGACGTGGATGCGCTGCAGTGGATCTCGGGTTCGGACATCATCGCCGTCTACTCCCGCCCGGTCGCCAAGCTCATGCCTTCGCTCGGGGTTCGATCCGAAGATGCAATCTTCTCCACCGTCGAGCTGTCGAACGGAATGAGCGGACAGCTCTACTTCGGCTGGACGCTGCCATCGACCGCTCCGACCGGCATCTGGGCCCGCACGGAAATCATCGGCACCGAGGGCATGATCGACCTCGACGTGCGCGACCACGGTCTGCGCATTCTGTCGCGGGGACAGTGGTCGCAGCCCGACGCCCTGCATTGGCCGACCGTCAATGGCCGTATCACCGGGGATCTCTTCGAGGAGGTCCATCATTTCATTTCGGCGGTTCGCGACGACACCCCCTTCGTGATGCCGGTCGGCGATGCCCTGCGCGCCGTCGCCGTCAACGATGCAATCCTGCGCAGCGTCAAATCAGGCCTGCGCGAACCGGTCGAAGACTGGCACATCTGATGAGAGAACCGTCATGACCCGCCAACAGAACATCTGGTGCAGGCGCTTTCTCGATCTCTCGCCGTTGATCCTGCTGGTCATCCTGCTGGCGATCTTCGCGCTCATCGACGCCCGCATCGTTTCGACTGCCAGCCTCATCAACATCGTCGCACAGGCGACCCCGATCGCCATCCTGGCGCTTGGCGCCCTGATCGTTCTGCTGACGGCGGGCATCGACCTGTCCGCTGGCGTCGGCGTCGCCTTCTGTGCCGTCTTCATCGCCAGCCTGATCGACGGCGGTGCCGGCCTGCCGCTTGCCCTTCTCATCGGCCTTGCCGTGATGGTCGTGATCGGCCTCGCAAACGGCGCCGTTATTGCCCTGTTGAAAATACCACCATTCGTGACGACGCTGGCCACAATGGTCGCGTTGCAGGGCGCAACGCTTGCCGTTGCCTCCAAAGGCGTCCTGATGCTGAAGGATCCGACGCTCCGCGCTGTCGGCATCGAGCGCAGCTTCGGCATTCCCAACGTCATCTTCGCAACGCTGCTGATCATCGCCGTCGCAGCAATCCTGATGCGGCACAGCCGCTTCGGGCTGCGTACCTATGCGCTCGGGTCGGATGCCGGAGCCGCGGAACTTGCCGGCATCCCGGTGAGGAAACACACGATCCTCGTCTATTGCGCCTCCAGTACCTTCGTCTTCCTGACGGCTGTGATCATGATCAGCCGGGTACCGGTCGTGACGCCCAATATCGGCGGCACCTCGCTGCTTCTCGACGCGATCGCCGCGGCCGTGCTTGGCGGCACCAGTATTTTCGGCGGCAGGGGAACGGTGTGGGGCGCGGTCGTCGGCGCGCTGATCGTCAGCCTGCTGACGACGGCGCTTCGGGTGTTCGGCACGGACCCTTCCAGCCTCGAACTCTACAAGGGGGCAATCATCATGGTCGCTCTTCTGGCCGATTCCGGCATGACCTACGCCAAGGCCCGGCTTGTCGAGGCCGCACGATGAGCGAGCCAGTTCCGGCCTTGCCGATCCCGCCCGGGTCCAGCTTTGCGCTGATGACCTCGCCGGATACGGAAAGACACGCGACAGCCGGCGTGCATAAACCCGTCGTCATTCTGCCGCTCGGCGCCGTCGAGCAACATGGCCCGCATCTGCCGCTCGGCGTCGATTGCTGGCTTGCGGAAGCGGTTGCTCTTGCCGCAGCGGAAGGACAGGCCTCCATCCGTGTCGCCGAACCTGTCGCCTATGGCTCGTCCGAGCATCATCGCTCCTTCTCCGGCACGATGAGCCTCAGCCCGCAGACCTTCATCGCCGTTCTTGTCGATCTCTGCACCTGCCTTGCCGAAGACGGCTTCCTGCCGGTCATGCTGAACGGCCACGGCGGAAACCGCGCCGCCATCCAGGTGGCGATCACCACCCTTGGCCAGCGCGGCATCGTCACGGCGGGGTTCTCGTATTTCGATCTCATCGCCGACGTGGCGGCGGAGGCCCTGCCCGATGCCGCCACGGGCACTGGTCATGCCTGCGCGCTTGAAACGTCGTTGATGATGCATGTGCTTGGCGTCAGCGTTCGCCGCGATCTCATCCCGCAAGGCGGCACCCCGCCATCCTGGCCGGATCCTCACCTTTACGCCGCGCCGGCCGTCACCGTCTGGCGCCGTTTCGAAGCCATCCGCGACAACGGCGTCATCGGCACGCCATCGCAGGCGAGCGCAGAGGCCGGCAGCAGACTTTTCATCGCAGCCGTGGAGCGCAGCCGCGTTGCCATTTTGAACATCCAATCCGAATTCGGCCAAAGGAACGCATGATGACAGTTCATTTCAAATCTTCTCTCGACGGTCCCAACCTTCGCGGCATGGCGATCGTCTCGGAGCCGGAAGCAGCCGCCCGCATCGGCATCAACCGCATCGGCGGCGAGTGGATTGCCGGCAGCTCCGGCAAGTTCCTGAAAATCGACAGCCCATCGACGGGCGAGCATCTCGGCTATCTCTCACTTTCCACCCGCGCCGATGTCGGCCGCGCGGTGAAAGCCGCCGAAGGCGCACGCGAGGCCATGCGCAAGATGGGGACCTTCGCGCGCGCTCAACTGTGCATGCGCATTGCCGACGCGATCGACAGGCGCGCCGAGGAACTGGCGCGCCTGCTCTGCCTGGAACAGGGCAAGCCCTTCCACAGCGAGGCAAAGGCCGAGGCCTCGGCAGCAGCTCTGGGTTTCCGCAATGCGGCAGAGCAGATGAAGTGGCTGGAGACGGCGGCGTTTCCGCTTGCCGATGCCAACAAGCGCGCCTTCAGCTTCCTGCAGCCGAAGGGCGTCTTCGCCATCATCACGCCCTGGAATTTCCCGCTCGCCCTGCCCTGCCTCTATTATCTCGGACCGGCCGTCGCAACGGGCAACACCGTCGTCTGGGTGCCCGCGCCGACGACATCGCTGATTGCCACGGCACTTGTCGAATGCTTCATCGAGGCGGGCCTGCCGGATGGCGTCATCAATCTCGTTCTGGGTGACGGTGCGGAGGTGGGCGACGAGGCGGTCGTTCATCCGGGCACCCATGCCATCGGCTTCACCGGCAGTTCCGCCACCGGCGCGACGATCGCCCGGCGTGGCGCGGGCAAGCCGCTTCTGCTCGAAATGGGCGGCAACGGTCCGACCATCGTCCTGGCCGACGCCGATATCGACATGGCCGCCGCTCAGGTGGGAGCCGGCTGCTTTGCCAATGCCGGGCAGATCTGCACGGCCACCGAACGCGTGCTGGTGCACAAATCCATCCATGACCGTTTCATCGAAGGTCTCGTGAAAGCGGCTTCGAAGGTAAAAATGGGCGACCCTTTCGATCCCGCGACCACGATGGGTCCGATCAACAATGCGGTGGCCGTCGACAAGGTGCTCAGCCACATTGCCGACGCCCGCGCGCGTGGCGCCGATATCGTCACCGGCGGCAATGTGGCATCAGGTTTTGCCACCAATCTCTATTTCGAGCCGTCGATCGTCACAGGACTGACCCGGGAAAGCCTGCTCAATATCGAGGAATCCTTCGGGCCGATTGCACCCGTGCTGACCTTCGAGACCGACGAGGAGGCGATGGAACTTGCGGCGTCCAGCCCCTACGGCCTGTCGGCCGCGGTCTTCACCAGCGCCATCAAGAATGCCTTTGCCTATGCTGAAAGCTTGAAGGTCGGCATCGTCAACATCAACGAGATGAGCTGCTATTGGGAGCCGCACATCCCTGCCGGCGGCGCAGCCGGGACGCAGAGCGGCCTCGGTCGCACCGGGGGTCGGCACACGCTGATGGAAATGTGCGACCTGAAGACGATCACCGTGGATGTCACTCGCTGACACCCAACGCCCGCGCCTAGAGCCGCATGATGTCGTCCGAAAACCGCTTCGCACTTTTCGGCATCATGCTTTTGTGCGCGGGCCTGCCCTCGCGCCCGTATGCCGTTCGGCAGCGAGCTGTCAGATGGATCGGCGCAGCCTGTCGGCCATTTTCTCGCCAATCATGATCGAGGTGAGGTTGGTGTTTGCCTGGCAATCGAGCGGCATGATCGACGCATCGATAACCCGCAGCCCTTCAAAACCGTAGACCCGGCATTCCGGATCGACCACGGCCTCGCCGGGCCGTCCCATGCAACAGCCGCCAATCCCATGCTGCGCATCGGAAGACTGCGCCAGCAGGAAATTGTCGACCTCTTGGTCACTTGCCGTTTCAAGCCATGACAAAGGCAGATCGGAATCCCCCAGCAGGACGCGCTCGGCGATCTCCTGGATCGGCGCCTGCCGGGCAATCTCGCCAAGGTGGCGATAGGCGATACGCATGCGCTGAATATCCATCGGATCGTCCAGCATGTTCTCTTCCACGATCGGCTGGTCGAAGGGATTAGCGGAGCGCAGCTGCACGGTGCCGCGGCTCTTGGCCTCCATCAGGATCAGATTGACCATGGCCTCGCCGAACTGGGCGCTGTCGGATTCCACACCAATGCCGCCATGGTTCATGGCGACGTAGAGAATGTCGTCGCGCTCGGCACTCGGCACGCCGGAACTCATCCGCACACAGCAGTTGGTATGCCGCGCATCGACATCGGTCGCCTTGAATTCGGGCTTCAGCTTCAGTTCGATGCGGCAATAAGGATGGTCGAAAAATCCTTCGCCGACCGGCAGGTCGGCAAGCACCTCGATGTCCTTTCGGTTCAAGAGAGCCGCCGGGCCGATGCCCGAGCGCTGCAGGATGACCGGAGAGTGGATGGCGCCGGCCGAGAGGATGACCAGCGGCGCCTCGAATTTGCGAACCTGACCGGCCACGATGGCCAAAACGCCGATCGCCGTCTTGCCATCGAAAAGCACCTTGTCGACCGTCGCCTGCCCGATGATGGTGAGGTTCCGCCGGTCGCGGGCAGCTTCCAGATAGCCGTCATTGACCGACACGCGCTTACTGTCTCGACTGTTGATCGGATAGGTGCAAGCCCCTTCAGCGTCCGGAGCATTGAGATCGTCATGCCAGGGATGGCCGAGAGCCATCGCGCTTTGCCGCATGGCCTTGTCGACACTCCCCCAGCTTTCGACGGGCGCGCGGTAGATTGGAATCGGGCCATCGCTGCCGTGAAAATTGGCCGCGATCGGGTCATCCTCCAGGCGGCAGAAGAAGGGCAGCACGTCGGCTCCCGACCAGCCCTTGCATCCGATTTCCTCCCAGCGGTCGAATGCATGCAGCACGCCGCGAATGGCAATCTGCCCATTGACGGCCGTCGAACCACCAAGCCCCTTGCCGCGCCAGTAGACCCGATGCTCCTGCCACTTCGTGCGGCGAGCCATCAGGTCGGGATACATGTATTGTTGCTGAAAATGATCAGGAAGCAGCAGGTTGAAGGGATTTGGACTCTCCATCTCGGCAGGCTGCTCGCCGCTCCGGTAGTCCGGCCCCGCTTCCAGCAAAAGCACGGTCGTGGCCGCATCTTCGGTTAGCCGGGCGGCAAGAACAGCCCCGGCGGCGCCGGCTCCGACAACGATGACATCAAAGGGCATGCCGCACTCCCCGGATCCGACCAATGCACGGCTGGCTTGACCGCGACATCATTTTGATTTCACTTTGTGCACCATCATCTGCCGGCATTCAGGCTCAGCGACGGACGCCGGAACCGATTTAGCCGCCATTGCACGACGGCAAGATCACCATGATTTGTTTTATATGTAAATATGATTTCGTATATGAACCCGCCAGAAATGCTCCTTTTGTCTGTCAACCCCGTGAGGAGATCGATGTACCGCCGGACCCATGGAACGCATCAAAATTCGTTCCGAGCGGGTTCGATCGGTCAACTCATGACCGCCGGATCGAACCCGAATCAGGAAGCCGACCACGGCTACGCCAAATGCGCCGGCGAAATATCCCTTTCGGATAGTCCATTCGCGATCAGGTCAGCAGGCAGGCATCCCGAAACAATCAGGTCGGCTGCGGCACGGCCAAGGGCCGGGGCCATCATGATTCCATAACCGCCCTGACCTGCAAGCCAGAAGAAGTCGGGCGCCGCAGCGTCGTACCCCAGCACGGGCGCCTGGTCGGCCACGAAGGAGCGCAGGCCCGCCCAGCGCTTTGCGATATGGCTGACGGTTGCCAGCGTCTCGCGCTGCTGGTGCGCGCGATGTTGCCGATATTGCGGAGATCGTCTTTGCCAGCCTGCCCAGCCCGCAGATCCTGGAAAAGGTCGTGCTCGGCGACGGCGGCATCGCCGAGGGCAAGGCGGTTCGCATCTTCGTCGACATCTCGACGACCGGTCCGCGAATGGCCGCCAAGGTTGCCGAAGGCCTTTCAGCCAGGAGCATCGCCATGATCGATGCGCCCGTCAGCGGAGGGTTGAAGGGCGCGCGCAATGGCACGCTCGCCGTCATGGTGTCGGGACCGAAGTCTGCCTTCGAAATGGCAAGGCCGGTGATCGAGAATTCGGCCGGATATTCTTCATGGGCGAGGTTCAGGGCTCCGCCCAGACCATGAAGCTTGCCAACAACCTGCTTGCGGCGGCAGCACTTGCGATCTCATCCGAAGCGGTCGTGATGGGCGTCAAGGCGGGCCTCGATCCCAAGGTGATGATCGACGTCATCAACGCCTCGAGCGGCCGCAACAGCACTTCAGTTCGATTTGGTGTCGAATTCGACCTTGCATCGCTGGCCGGCGGGCAAACGGCTGCCGGCGTGACCCGCGCCACATTTAGAAAGCGCTGCAGACAGCAACGCGGACGTGTCACACACGATTGCTTAAGCCCATAGGCGTGCGCGGTTAGTCGAAAATCCGTGTGAACTACCTCATAGTTTAATGCGACACGAAGCGTATCTTCATTAGCATAGTTGCATATTTTGTCACACAGGAGGAAAGCAGTGGCTCGTCCACAGCGCGACATGCGCGGCTATCTAACCGGCTACGGCGGGCCTTTGGCAACCCGAGTTGAGGTGTTTGAGGCCGAGGGCGAATGGTTCGTGCGCATTATCGAACGCGACGAGGAGCGCACCTACTCTTTTGTGCTGAAATCTTTTGCCATGGCCTTCGCGGAGAACCAAAGGATCCACATAAAGCCTCCCACGATCGTGCGGCTGGAGCGTAACCCGTCTCTCCTGTTCGCACATGCCAGATTCACGGCGGCGAATGATCGATTCTAAGATGTCGCGAGACCCGGATCCCGCCTGAACCTCTTCCGCGATCACGCCATAACCCAGCGATACTAAATAGATATGTTG
>NZ_RZRQ01000297.1:0-7330 GCF_003997785.1 Mesorhizobium sp. M7D.F.Ca.US.004.01.2.1
CTTCCGGTGCTCACGGACCAATGTCCGCTGCGCTCCGGTTCTCGAAACCACCACCAAATGACTCGCCAGAGCGAGTTTCGAAACAGTCTCTGAACACAGTCACGCATGGACATGGAAACGGCGCCGGGTTCGGCGCCGTTTTCGTTTGGGGCCTAGCTCGTTCCGGGCTGTGTTTGACCTCTTGTCATTCAAGGCAATGCCTTCAGGCATATTCCTATGCGCTGAAGGCATTGGCCGGTGTGAGCTGTGGGTTTTGCCGATGGCCTTCGTCCGGCCAACGCCCCGGCGAAGATCTCAGGTCGGATCTTCGCGATGCAGATCGTGGATGGCGACGCCGTCGACATTGGTCGGCATGGTCAGCCACTGGCGATGGCGCAAGGTGCGCTGCGTGTCCTCAAGCCCTGTATGCCAATGCTCGCGCATCGAGGTGCCTGAGAACTCATAGTCCTTGGCGTGACCCTCATAGCCTTTGTGCTGGTAGATCAGATGCACGATGTTGACAATGCCGGCGTCCGAATAGTCCTCGATCAGCGCTTCCTCGGCCGGCGTCCGCAACTCCTTCGGCACCCGTTTCAGCGCATCGAGCAGGCGCATCTTGAGGCCATGGATGCGTTTGAAATTGTCGGTGTTCTGCCGCGTGCGGCTCGAATACATGATGTCCTTGTGGCGGGACAACACGTCCGGCATGCTGCGCGGCAGCACGCCGCGCGCGCTGAACAGGTCGACCTGGAAGACCAGCGAAGAACGGTCCTCTTCCTGGTCGAGCAGATACTGCAGCGGCGTGTTGGAGACGATGCCGCCGTCCCAGTAATATTCGCCTTCGATGCGGATCGACGGGAAGGCGGGCGGCAGCGCGCCGCTGGCCATGATGTGCTCAGGTTCGATGCGGACCTTGTCGGTGTCGAAATAGACGAAGTTGCCGGTCCGAACATTGACCGCGCCGACGCTCAGCCGCTTCTTGCCGTCGTTCAAGATGTCGAAGTCGATCAGGCTTTCCAGCGTCTCCTTCAATTCGGCTGTGTCGTAGAAGCTGGTGGCGCCCTCGGCGCCCGATTGCTCGATCCACGGATTGGGGTTGCGCGGCTTGAAGAAGCCGGGCTGCCCCATGACCATGGTCATCCACGAACTGGTGCGGTTGCGGATGTCGCGATAGATGTCGCCTTCGGGCGTGTAGGCCCAGATCTTGCGGCCCGAAATCGTCTGCCAGAATTGCTCGAGCCGCTGCAGGCGCCGGCTTGATTCATTGCCGGCGATGATCGCCGCATTGATGGCGCCGATCGACACGCCGGAAAGCCAACTCGGCTCGCAGCCGGCGTCGGCCAGCGCCTGGTAGACACCGGCCTGATAGGCGCCGAGCGCGCCGCCACCCTGAAACACCAGCGCGATGCGGTCATACTGCGCCGAGATTTCCGCGATGGTGGCGGTGGCCTCCTTCTTGCGATTGCGTTCAAGCACGGCTTTGGTCTCCGACTTTGTTTGGGCACGATCTCTAGCGAAAACCGGTTCCCGCTTTTCGGGATCATGTCTGAATGGCTGATGCGCTCAGGTGCGGTCGGCGAGATAGTCGTGAACCACTTCGCCCAGCCCAAGCGTCAGGTCGGCGGTGAAGTGGACTGATGACACGATGTCGAGCACCGGCAACCGCGCCACGTCGGCCATGACGTGCGGCCGTAAATCGAGCGCGGCGGGCGCCGTCCAGGCTTCCTTCAGCGTGATGTCGGTGAGGTGGTAGCGGACCAGCTCGCAGATACGCGGCGTGCCGTCGACATGCGGGATGATCTTGATCAGGAAATTGGGCGCCGGCAGCGAAGCGAGGACAGAGCCGTGATCGGCGGCCTTGTGCTTGTAACCCATCGTGCCGGTGGCGCACAAAACGCTGCCATAGTGCAGCGTGCCGACGATCACCTCGCCTTCATGGACGATCTTGGGGTTGGCGAGCTTCTTGGGAAAGCCCCACAGTTCGCGACCGCCGGCGATCGGCGCGTCGTCGTCAAGATACATTGAATGGACGTAGGCGCCGTGCTGCCCCTTGTAGCGCACCGGGATGACCTGGCCGGTCTCGGTGTAGTCGCCGAAGCCGGTCGAATCCGGCATGCGGATGAATTCGTACTTGACCAGCGGCTCGTCGATTTCCAGCGGCTCCGGCACGACAGCCTCGAGCGCCTCGCGCGTCGTGCGGTAGGTGATGATGACATATTCGCGGTTGAAGAAACGGTACGGCCCGGGCGGGAAGGAGGGGTTGGTCAGCGGCATCGCATAGGCGCGCTTCACGACATCGGCGATCTGCAAGGCGGGTGCCCCATCGGTTCAGGAATGACTGCGCGAATGCGCTCCGGATTATGTTGCACGGCACCATGACAGTGCCGTGTCAGCCGCCTGACAGGCCCGTCGACGCCGTCGCAACACTGTAATCGCACCGACATATGACCGTGGCAGTGTCATGGTGCGGCGCACAAGCCGCCACGTTCATTCCCTCCCACCTCCTGCGAGATCATCATGGGTTTCCTGTCTTCAAAGAACGCGCTCGTCACCGGCTCGACCAGTGGCATTGGCCTGGCCATCGCCCGCGCCTTTGCCGCCGAAGGCGCCAACGTCACCATCAACGGTCTCGGCGACGCGGCTGCCATCGAGCAGGAGCGGGCCGGCATCGAGAAGGATTTCGGCGTCAAGTGCCGTTACTCCGATGCCAACATGATGGACGGCGCGGCGGTGAGCGCCATGGTGCATGAGGCTGAGGCAGCGTTCGGCAGTCTCGACATCCTGGTCAACAATGCCGGCATCCAGCATGTCGCGCCGATCGAGGAGTTTCCGGACGATAAGTGGGAAGCCATCATCCGCATCAACCTGCTCGCGGCGTTCTACGCCATCAAGGCTGCACTCCCCGCCATGAAGGCGCGCAAATGGGGCCGCATCATCAACACGGCTTCAGCGCATGCGCTGGTCGCCTCGCCGTTCAAGTCCGCCTATGTGTCGGCCAAGCACGGCATATCAGGCCTGACCAAGACGGTGGCGCTGGAAGCGGCGCTCGACGGCGTCACCGTCAACGCGATCGCGCCAGGCTATGTCTGGACGCCACTGGTCGAAAGGCAGATCCCGGACACGATGAAGGCGCGCGGCATGACCGAGGAACAGGTCAAGCATGACGTGCTGCTCGCCGCACAGCCGACCAAGGAATTCGTTACCGTCGACGAGCTTGCGGCGCTGACGCTGTTCCTGTGCTCGGACTCAGCCAAGCAGATCACCGGCACGACCCTGCCGATGGACGGCGGCTGGACGGCACAGTAAAGCGGAGTCGAGGCGTTTCGTTTGCCGGCTGATGTCGCGCCGCGCCAGCAAGAAGGCATTCCGAGTAGGGTCATGAAAATCATCCAGGTCTCCGATCCGCATCTGATGACACCGGGCGGTCTTCTGTACGGTTCCGATCCGCTCTCCAGGCTGGACGCCTGCCTTGCCGACATAAGCCGCAACCATGCCGATGCCGAATTGGTGGTGATTTCCGGCGACTTGACCAATGACGGCGAACGGGCCGCCTACGTTGCGCTGAAGGAAAGACTGGCGGGGTTCGTTCCGCCTTGCCGACTGATGCTCGGCAATCATGACGACCGGGCGCTGTTTGTCGAGATGTTCCCGGAAGCTGCCACCGAGCGCGGTTTCGTCCAGAGCGTTGTCGAGACAAGCGAGGGTCGCCTGATCCTGCTCGACACGCTGGACAGCGGCCATGTCGAGGGCAGGCTTTGCGACGCGCGCCTGCGCTGGCTGGGCGAGAGACTGGAACAGGCGCGCGACTGGCCGGTCTTCCTGTTCATGCACCATCCGCCGTTCAGGATTCACATCCCCGAACTTGACCGGGTCATGCTCACTGACGCCGATGCGTTGCACGATGTCCTGCTGCGTCACGGCAATGTCCGTCATATCTTCGCCGGACATGTCCATCGGCTGATCGCCGGCAGTTGGCGCGGCATTCCCGTCAGCACGCTGCGCAGCACCAACCATCAGACCGCGCTCGATTTTTCGAACAGCTGGAGCCTTGGCCACGAGCCTCCCGCCTATGCCGTGATCTTGATCGATGCGGACGGGGTGGTCGTCCATTTCCACGATTTTCCCGTCGGTGTGGCGGAATAACACCCGTTACCCACGGCACCAGCTTCTCCGGTGCGATGGACGCGACTTCTCGCTGGCCAAAACTCATTGCTGGTGCTGGACGTCGCGCGCTGCCGTGTCTCTTGCGGCGAGGAAAGCGATGATCTCAGCGTCGATCGCATCCATGTTGGCCGCACGGAACTTCTCATGCGCGCCAGGCATGACGACCGTTTTCATAGTGGCCATGTCGGATGCCCAGCCCTTGTATTGCGCCACTGTCGTGGCGCCCCATTCGGAACTGGCGAGAATGAGGATATCGCAGGGATAGGACGAGGGCACGAATCCGGCCGCTGCCTGCAAGAGCGCGCTCTTGAACGCCTTCCTGCGCAGATGTCGCCCAAGGCGCGTCTGTCCCAGGCCTAACGCGCTGAGCCCATCGCGCAACAGGCGCCAGTAGGTCACCTTGCGGGCGATCTGGCGACGCCTGCTCTCGGTCATGCGATCGTCCGGCATCGGTTTCAGCCAGGCCGAGCCGGGCGAGGGCGGATCGATGAGCACGAGCGCCGGCCGCTTGCCGGTCGCTTCATGGCTCAGCCGGCCGACCTCGATCGCCAGCAGGCCACCTGCGCATATGCCGCCAATGATGTCGGGATGCTGGCCGGTCACCGAAGTGAGTGCTTCAAAGTAGTTGGAGCTGAATTCGGCCATGCTGGAATAGGGCGTCTCGCCGGGCTCGAGCCCCATGCCGCGCACGGCCATGACGGCGTATTTCTGCTTCAGTCGCTTGCCGAAACGATTGGCGAACAGGGCCGAGCCGGAAATGCCATGGATCATGGCGATCGGCTCATAGCCGACATTGCCCGACACCGGCACGATCAGTTGACGGGCAGGATGGACCGGCACCAGCGCTGCGATCAGCCGGCCGAACTCGCGCGGTGTCTGCGCCCCGAGCAGGACAGAGGTCTGCAACTTGACGCCGAACCGCTTCTGCACGGCTAGTACCAAAGTCTCGGCCGTCAGCGAGTCGCCGCCGAGATCGAAGAAGTTGTCGTCGAGCTGAACCGTCGGTATTTGCAGTTCCGCGGCGAAGATGCCGGCGATCGCATGCGCCGGGCCATCGCCCGGCAGCGCGGCGGGCCGCACCCATTGTTGAACGTTCATCGGAAAGCCCCTAACCGATGCCTCTATGCGCCTTTTACGCACTGACAGTCCAGCGAACAACCCCGGCTGCCTTGTGCCGGGAGAAGCGGCGTCAAATCGCCTGACTTCTATGGGGTTCATCCGGGCCTGCGGTGAACCGCTTGACTGCGCGACATCAGGCTTTGCCCAGCGCTTTTTCGCCCCCGCCCGGGCTGCCGGGAAAGTGCCCTAAATGCGCACGGATTTGGACATTAGTCTTGACAGAAATACAGATGTTCAATACCCGTCAAGCAATTGAACAAGCCTGCAATGTGGGAGGAATAAGCGGTATGGCTTCCAATGTTTCGTTGACGGGTCTTGCCCGCGATCTCGAGGAACGCGCCAAGTCGGGCAAGCCTATCCGCATCGGCCTGATCGGCTCCGGCGAGATGGGAACCGACATCGTCACCCGCGTCGCCCATATGTCAGGCATCGAGATCGGCGCCATTTCCGAACTGAACCTGCCCGCGGCCAGCAAGGCGGTCGATATCGCCTTCCAGGAAACCGGGCATGCGCGCGAAGTCTCGAACGCGTCGGCGATGACGGCGGCGATGGAGGCTGGCAAGGTGGCGGTCACCAATGATGCCAGCCTGGTCATCAACAATGATCTGATCGACGTCGTCATCGACGCCACCGGTGTTCCCGCCGTCGGCGCGGAGATCGGGCTGCGCGCCATGGAACATGGCAAGCACCTGGTGATGATGAATGTCGAGGCCGATGTCACCATCGGCGCCTATCTGAAGAGCGAGGCCGACCGGCTCGGCGTCACCTATTCGCTGGGCGCCGGCGATGAGCCGTCTTCCTGCATGGAGCTGATCGAGTTCGTCTCGGCCATGGGGCACCCGATCGTTGCTGCCGGCAAGGGCAAGAACAATCCGCTCAACATCGACGCCATTCCCCCCGACTATGAGGAGGAAGCCAAGCGCCGGCACATGAATGTGCGCATGCTGGTCGAATTCGTCGATGGCTCCAAGACCATGGTCGAGATGGCGGCGATCGCCAATGCCACCGGGCTGGTTCCCGACAAGGCCGGCATGCATGGCCCGGCGGCGACGCTTGGCGAGTTGTCCAAGGTGCTGGTGCCGCAGAAGGATGGCGGCGTGCTGTCGAAGGTTGGCGTTGTCGACTATTCGATCGGCAAGGGTGTCGCGCCCGGCGTCTTCGTCGTCGCCGACATGTCGCATCCGCGCATCTCGGAGCGCATGGAAGATCTGAAGATGGGCAAAGGCCCGTACTTCACCTTCCACCGTCCCTATCATCTGACCTCACTGGAGGTGCCGCTGACCTGCGCCCGCGTCGTGCTCTACGGCAAGGCCGACATGGTGCCGCTGGCGAAGCCCGTGGCAGAGGTCTGCGCGGTGGCCAAGAAGGACATGAAGCCGGGCGAGAAGCTCGATGCGATCGGCGAATATTGCTACCGCGCCTGGATCATGACGACGCCGGAGGCGCGCGCCGCCAAGGCCATTCCCTGCGGCCTGCTGCAGGGCGGCTCGGTCACCGCGCCGATCAAGAAGGGCGAGCTCATCACCTATGCGAATGCCGCTCCCGCAGCGGGCTCCAAGATCGCCGAACTGCGCGCGCGCCAGGACAAGCTCGTCTACGGGTCCGTGGGAGCGTGATCATGGCCGGAGCCAGCAAAGCCGTCACTGATAGTCGCGCCAATCTGCCCTTCGTCTATCGCCAGTACAGCGCCGAGCAGCTCAGGCAGGTGCTCTACAAGATGTACCTTATCCGCCGCTTCGAAGAAGGCGCGGAGGAGTGCTACACGCGCGGCCTCATCCACGGCACCATGCACCTGTCGATCGGCCAGGAAGCCAGCGCCATGGGCATCTGCATGCCGCTTGCCGAGGATGACCAGATCACCTCGACGCATCGCGGCCATGGCCACTGCATCGCCAAGGGCGCCGAGGTCAAGCGCATGTTCGCCGAGTTCTTCGGCAAGACCACCGGCTACTGCAAAGGCCGTGGCGGCTCGATGCACATCGCCGATGTCGGCAAGGGCAATCTCGGCGCCAACGGCATCGTCGGCGGCGGCATCCCGATCGCCGTCGGAGCGGCACTGTCCTCCAAG
>NZ_RZRQ01000298.1:0-7306 GCF_003997785.1 Mesorhizobium sp. M7D.F.Ca.US.004.01.2.1
CTTTATGCCAGCTATTCCGGCATCAAGCCGACGATACTACCGGCGCCGTCGCGTGTCTTCGAGCAAGCGATGCTCAATCGCGAGGCGCTGGTCGACAACGCCATTCCGACCATCCGCGCCACGCTGCTTGGCTTTGCCTGCTCGCTCAGCGCCGCCTTTGCGCTGTCGATGCTGGTCGACTTCTTCCAGCCGCTGCGGCGTGCGCTGTTTCCCGTCTTCATTGTCAGCCAGACCTTGCCGCTGGTGGCGATTGCGCCGCTGGTGGTGCTGTGGTTCGGCTTCGGACTGGCGCCCAAGATCATGCTGGTGGCGCTGGTCACCTTCTTTCCGATGCTGGTGGCATTGGTCGAGGGCTATGAGGCGACCGAGGCCGAGGTCGGGCAAATGCTGCGCGCGATGGGGGCAGGGCGCTGGCGCATCTTCGTGCTGGCGCGGCTGCCTTCGGCGCTGCCTTATTTCTTCGCTGGCCTGAGGATCTCCATCACCTATGCGGTGGTCGGCGCCATCTTCGCCGAATATGCCGGCGCCGCGAAGGGGTTGGGCATCTACATGCTCAACGCCAAGAACAATTTTCGCCCCGACCTGGTGCTGGCCGCCGTCGGTGCCAGCGCCGCGCTGACACTTGTCCTGTTCGGGTTGACTGTGCTGCTGCAGCGCCTGGCCATGCCCTGGGAGCGCGCCGGCAAGGAAACCGCAGGGAAGAGGCCGTGGCGATGAGCCGGCTCGAGTTGCGGCATGTGCGCAAAGCGTTCGGCGGGCTCGATGTGCTGGCCGATATTTCGCTGAGTGTCGACGCTGGTGAATTCGTCTCGATCCTCGGGCCCTCGGGCGCCGGCAAGTCGACGCTGTTCCAGCTTCTGACCGGCGCCGAGCATGGCGAGGGCGAGATGTTCTTCGACGGCGCGCCGCTCGATGACCACGGCAGGCACTTCGCCTTCATGCCGCAACGCGACGCGCTGATGCCTTGGCGACGCATCCTCGACAACGCGACGCTCGGGCTCGAAGTGCAGGGCATCAGGCGCAAGGCGGCGCGGGCGCGCGTCGCGCCGCTGTTTGCCGAGTTCGGGCTTGCCGGCTTCGAGCGGCATTTTCCCGCGCAGCTCTCGGGCGGCATGCGCCAGCGCGCGGCGCTTTTGCGCACGGTGGTGCAGGAGCGTGACATGCTGCTGCTCGACGAGCCGTTCGGTGCGCTCGATGCACTGACCCGCACCGCCATGCAGCGCTGGCTCGAACAGATGTGGCGGCACCACCGCTGGACGGCGCTGCTGATCACTCACGACGTACGCGAAGCCGTGTTCCTCTCCGACCGGATCTATGTACTGTCGGCGCGCCCGGCCCGCATCGTGCGTGAAATCGAGGTGCCGCTGCCGCGCCCGCGCAGCCTTGGCGGCGATGCCGCGCGCCAGGCAAGTGCGCTCGAGGCCGAGATCCTCGACATCATCCTCAACCCCAACCCATCCAAAGGACACGACCATGACTGACTTGACGCGCCGGCAGGCCTTGTTGCTGACCCTTGCCACCGGCCTTCCGCTCGTTACCGGATCGGGGCGAGCCCAAGCACAATCGGCTGCACAAAAGGTCACCGTCGCCCTCGACTGGACGGTCAACACCAACCACATCGGACTGTTCGTCGCCCGCGACAAGGGCTTTTATCGCGAGGCCGGACTCGAGGTCGAGATCTTGCCCTACAGCGATACCGGTGCGGGCACGCTGGTCGCAAACCGCGTCGCCGATTTCGGTATCAACGGCACCATCAGCCTGTTCACCCAGAAGACCGCCGGGGCGGACCTGAAGGGCGTCTATGCGGTGGTGCAATCCGAAACCGGTCGCGTGGTGTTCAATGAGGCACGCAGCGAAATCAAAAGCCCGAGGAACCTCGACGGCTTGACCTATGGCGGCTTCGGCAGTGCCTGGGAAAACGCATTGATATCGACCATCATCCGCCATGATGGCGGCAAGGGCAATTTCGAGACGGTGACGCTCGGCACCTCGGCCTATGAGGCGCTGGCCAATGGTTCGGTCGATTTCACGCTTGAAGTTTCGACCTGGGAGGGTGTCGAAGCCGAACTCAAGGGCGTCAAGCAGCGCAGCTTCGTCTATGCCGATTACGGCGTGCCTGATGAGCACACGACGCTGATCTCTTCGAGCGAAGCCTATCTCCAGGCAAACCCCAACCCTGCGGCCGCTTTCGTCCAGGCGACGCGGCGCGGCTACCAGTTCGCTGTCGACCACCCCGAAGATGCGGCAGCCCTGCTGATCGCTGCCAACAAGGATGCATTGACCAATCCCGCGCTGATCGAGGCTTCGCTGAAGGCGCTGATCGACGGTCATTATCTACGCAGCCAAAGCGGCGCCATCGGGACGATGGATCCGGCCAAGATGGAAGCGATCGGCGACTATCTCTTCGCCTCGGGCATATTGCGTGATGCCGACGGCAAAGTTCTGGCGCAACGCCCTGATTTTGCAAAGTATTTCAGCAATTCAGCTCTGGGGTAAGGCGCCAATCGGATTCTCGAGCTTCGAGGACATGGCTAGCCAGTCAAAGAGGTTTACGGGGCGCGACAGATCCATGTCAGACGCACGGATCAGCAAATCCCGGCTAATTCCGGGCGATCTCATAGAGCAGAGTGGTTTTGATGTGTCGCCCGGGTTCACCTTGCAGCGACAATGCGGCTGCGTAGAGTTTTGCCACGGCTGGGCAGAGGCCTTCGAATTTCCGGCTGACATTGGCAATGGCAGTTATCTCGGCGGGAGTGCCGCCAGCGTCGATGAAAGCGTCGGCCAGCAGCGACCAGTCTCCGTCACTGGCAGCAGCGGCCGGCAGATCGCCATTCTTCGCTGCGCCGAAGGCGCGGAACAGGGTGGCGCCGACCTTGTCCATGTCGATCAGGAAATCCTGGTCCGGCGTGCTGAGCGCGCCCGGCCCTTCACGGAGGTAGTTGTTGCAGATGGTAGCGGTTTCCCGCGCCATGACATGGTTGAGCAGATCCAATTGTGCACGTAGCGCCTCGGCGGCTTTGCTGTCCGGAGCCGAGGACAGCAGGGATGCGTATCTTCGCCTGAGATCGGCGACCGCCATCCCGCTCGTGTTTCGCACCTGGTTGACATTTCCAAGCCTGGCCACGGCCGTGATCTTTTCCACGACGACGTCGTAGTCTTCTGGGAACTCCTGCTTGATTGCCTTGAAGATCTGGCTTCCCTGGCTCTCAATCTGTTCGCTCACCTGAGCCGCGGTCAGCGTCTGCGGATCGGGGGAACCAGCCACTGTCTGGTAGAGATATTTACCGCCGGCAAAGCCGAACGCCCAGGCAACACCTTCACCGCAACGAAGCACAAAGCGGCGACCCCCGCCACGCCCAAAGCTTTCCAACGCGACATCTGGCAGCCCTCCCAACCTTGTCTCTATTTCGCCCCGAGGCTCAGCGCTTTCTTGCGGTCGGCCTCGGCGCGCTTGTGGTTGCCCTTGGCGTCCCACGCTCTGCTCCGCACTTTGTAGGCGGTGGCGAAATCCGGTTTGAGCTTTATCGTTTGGCTCAAATCGGCGATGGCCCCGTCATAATCCGCCTTACTGATCCGAATGACGCCTCGGCCCAAATAGGCAAAGGGGTTCTTGCGATCGAGGCTGAGCGCCCTTTCGAAATCACGCAACGCTGCGGCGTCCTCATGCCTGCCCATCAAGATGAGGCCCCGGTCGGCATAAACCCTTGCGTCCTTGGTATCGAGACTGATGGCCTTTCCGTAGTCAGCAAGCGCCCCATCGTAATCTCTTTGGAAACCGCGGTTCTGGCCACGGTCGTAGTAGGTATCGGCAAAATTCGGATTGAGCGTGATTGCCTGACTGTAATCGGCGACGGCATGAGCGTAATCGCTCTTTGCCTCCCAGGCCATTGCTCGGGCCAGATAGGCGTCGTGGAATGCCGGGAAGAGCGCAATCGCCTTGTCGTACAGGGCAATGGCGCCGTCATAGTCGTCCCTCTCATGCAGCGTCCAGCCCTTGCTGAACGTCTGCGCGGCTGGCGAAGCGCTACTTGGCTTGATTGCCTCCTCGCCGGCCTGACCTGCGGCTTCGTCTGACGTCTTGGAGGCGTTCGCTTTCGCCGCCACCGCCACCTTGCGGCCTTTGCGGGCGATGGCCAGCTTTGGATCAAGCTCGAGCGCCTGGTCGTAGTCGGCAATGGCTCGATCGTAGTTGCCCTTGGCGAACCAGGTGCTGCCACGCCCGAAATAAACGGGCGCATAGCTGCCATCAAGTTCGATCGCGCGATTGTAATCGGCGATTGCGCGATCGAATTGATCCTTCTTGCCCCAGGCAACGGCGCGGCCGAAATAGGCGTCGAAATAGGTCGGATAGAGCTCGATCACCTTGCCGTAGTCGTCGATGGCACCATCATAATCGCCCTTCTCGACGCGTGACAGTCCTCGCCCGACATAGGCGGCGGCCTTCCTTGGATCGAGCGTGATCGCGCGGCTGTACTCGGCAATGGCGCGATCGTATTTGCGCTTCCTGTAGAACGCACCGCCACGATCCATGAAGGCCTTGAGGTTCTTCGGGTCCGAGCCGACGGCGTCCTGCGTGGCACCACCTTTCTTCAAGGCGGCCACGGCCGCCTTGCGGGCGACCGCGTAGTCCGGATTGCCCGGATAGAGCCTTATCGCCTGGTCGAAGTCGGCAATGGCGCCGCTATAATCCTTGCTGTCGGCCCGTTCTATGCCGCGCCCGTAATAGCTGGGGGCATCTTTGGCATCGATCTCGATCGCCGCCGAATAGGCTGTGATCGCGCGCTGGGCGTTGCCCTTCACATGCCAGGCCATGCCTATGCAGAAATAGGCATCCAGCACCTTCGGATCGAGTTCGGCGGCCCGGCCGCAATCGGCGAGAGCACCTTCGGCATCCTCGGTCGTGGCCTTGGCCATGCCCCGGCGAACATAGGCAGAGACCATATTCGGGAGGAGCTTGATCACCCGGTCATAGTCGGCAATCGCCCGGTCATAGGCGCGCTTGGCGTCCCAGGCTTTGCCGCGGCCGAAATAGGCGAGGGGACTGTCGGGATCGAGCGCGATCGCCTTGCCATACGCGCCGATTGCCTGGTCATACTTGCCGGCATCCGACAAGCTGTCGCCGTTCTGCACCGCGACGAGAACGCGCGGGTCGGTCGCCTGAATGAGCTCCGCCATCTTGGCGGTCGAAAGCTTGGCATCGGGCTGGGTATCATTGTCGGCGCCCTGCGGGACCGCAGGTTCGGCGCCGGGTTGCAGCTCGGCTTTCGTCGCCGCAGCCGCTTTGCGGCTGACGAGATAGTCCGTATTGCCCGGATCGAGCTTGATCGCTTCGTCGAAATCGGCAATAGCGCCGTTATAGTCTTTCCTGCCGGCCCGCGCCATGCCGCGCCCGTAATAGCTGGCATCGTCCTTCGGATCGATGCGGATCGCCTCGTCATATTCGGCGACGGCGCGCACTAGGTCGTCCTTCCTGTCCCAGGCGGCGCCGAGGCCGGCATGTGCGTTGCCGTTCTGTGGATCGGCCTCGATCGCTTGTTGAAAATCGAGAATAGCTGCATCGGTACGGCCTTTGCGCAGGAATGCGGCGCCGCGGCTGGAATAAGCATCGCTGGACCATGGCTCCAGGCTGATGGCGAGGTTGAAGTCCGCGATAGCGCGGTCGTTGTCTCCCTTGTCGTACCAATCGGCTCCGCGGTTGAAGTATGCCGATGCCTGCTTGGGATCGAGCGCAATCGCCTCACTGTAGTCCGCGATCGACCGATCGTAGTCCTGCTTGTCGTCCCGGGCGACGCCCCGATGGAAGTAGGCCATGACGCGGATGCGCGACGGCTGCGTGATGTCCTCAGCGATCGGCGTGCAGGCGGCGATGCGCTTGTCCGGCTCGACGTCCTTGCCTATGCAGGTTGCGTAGTCCCTCTCTGTGGCGAGCGCCGGTGCGTTCAGGGCAAGAATGACAGCAAGCCCAGCCAACAGCCGGCCGGGCGAAACCTTCATCGGCACACGCAATCCAATCACGGCGACGGGCAACCCCGCACCTTTCCAGCTCGCCATATCGCTGGTCCTCCCCCCGAAAAACCTTGGTCCGCCTCAGCGGTAATTGATTTATTGTTCTTTATTTGTTCCAAAATGCAAGCATAAATTGCAATGATGCCGAAACAATCTGTCGCGTGATGCGGTGGCGGCTCGGATGCCTTCGGTAGCGTTGATCCCGTTTTAATGCCGATCTGAGGTTGTTGATTAACTGCCCGGCAATGGTTGCATGCAAAGGTCGCCCTGAGGGATCATTGGGGTGCCTGCGTTGCTCATATCAAAAAGCGAAACCCTTTCGCGCATCAAAGACGACGGGATTTTGTCCGCAGTCCGAAAGCGCGAAATCCTGGTTGATTTGCGGGAAGGCTTCTTTCGGATCTGCGCGCTAGCCTTTGCGGGACTGTTCGTCTACCGCGGCGTGTATCACCTTATGCTCGACCCGACGCGTATCAATGTGGCGCTGTTGGCGATTTCCGAGATCCTGACCTTTACCTGGCTGCTTCTGTCGCGGCGGCCGCAGGTTCGCGACTGGAATCCGCTCACGGTGGTTGTCTCTGTGATCGCCAGTTTCGGTGTCGGCTTCATCGATCTGGAGCCGGGCGTGGCTATCGTTCCGGTCTATTTCGCGGCGCCTCTGCAGGCCCTGGCGTTGGGGTTTGTGATCTGGGGAAAGATATCGCTGGGCCGTTCGTTCGCCATTCTGCCGGGCAATCGCGGCGTGATGACCGGCGGCGCCTACCGCCTTGTGCGGCATCCGATCTATGCCGGCTACCTTGCCGGCCATATCCTGTTCCTGCTGTCGGCCTTTTCTTTCTACAATCTTGCCGTCTACGCCGTGATCACCTTCTTCCAGGTGCATCGCATCCTGCGCGAAGAGGCGCTGCTGGCCGCCACGCCGGAGTACCGGGACTATATAAAACGCGTCCACTACAGGCTGTTCTACGGGATCGTCTGACAACAGGGCGCCCACCCGCAATACCGGGCTGGGCCGCCGGCCGCATTTGCGAGCGGATGGCAAGCTTTCCGCGCGATGCAGGTTTCCGGATTTCCTGCGGAATGGCCAGGCGGCCAGCTCTGCCTGCTCATCGCACGCCGCTGACATCAAGACTGCCGGATCGGAAGTGCCGAACCAGCCGTGAGGCTTGACCGCACTCTCCTGGCCTCCGGCCGATCGGAAAGCCCGCCATCCTTGGCGGGCTTTCTGCGTGTTACCTCGGTTGGGCATCGCTCGCCGGGCGGAACGCTAATGCTCTGAAAGCGTTCACATCCCCAGCAA
>NZ_RZRQ01000299.1:0-7274 GCF_003997785.1 Mesorhizobium sp. M7D.F.Ca.US.004.01.2.1
GGGCCAGGAGAGTGAGAGGGGTGCCGGTATTTCATGACGGGTTTAGGGCGGAGAGAGAGGCTCTCGGCGCCCGTCGCGGAGAAAACACCATGGCTACTGCCGTTCAAAAGATCACCTTGTCGCCCTCGCGCGACATTCCTTTCAACAAGCTGGTGCTTGCCCAGACGAATGTCCGGCGCATCAAGGCCGGCGTCTCGATCGAGGATCTGGCTGCCTCGATCGCGCGCCGAGGCCTGATCCAGGGCATCCATGTTCGTCCCGTGCTCGATGCAGCTGGTGAGGAGACCGGCATGTTCGAGGTACCGGCTGGCGGTCGCCGCTATCGCGCGCTTGAAGTGCTCGTGAAACAGAAGCGGCTTGCTAAGACCACACCCGTTCCTTGTGTTGTCGGCAATTCTTCCGGCGCGATTCTGGCCGAGGAGGTCTCGCTCGCTGAGAATATCGAACACGCCCCGCTCCACCCGCTGGACCAGTTTCGCGCCTTCAAGGATAGGGTAGCAAGACGCGCCCGGCCTGGCTCAGCGCGATGCCGGTGGACATGCGTTCGAAGAGCGGTATGCCAAGTTCCTGTTCCAGCAGACTGATACGGTGCGAGATGGCCGGCTGCGTTCGGTTCAAAACGCGGGCCGCGTTCGAAAAACCACGTTGCCGGTAAACGGTCAGGAATGTGTTCAGTGCTTCAGCATCCATCTCTTCGCTATAAATAAAATCTATGTCCTAGACAAATATTAGAAATTGGACGAATGCCGGCAAGCCAAATAGCAGTGTCCTCGCTTGTGAATTGCGGAGGAGGTACGCTCATGGCCACACAGATCGACAAGGCGAAAGCGTTCAAGGCGCTACACTCCACCGAGCGTGGTTTCGTTATCCGAGTAGCCTGATGCCGTACAAGTTCCATGGGCCTCACCGTCATCGAGTGCCGAAAGCGCTATATCGGGTGAGGAACTGGAGAGAATATCATTGCGGTCTTGTGTCTCGCGGCGATGTTCGCATGTGGATATCTGTCGAGGCGATCGAACGCTGGAAAGCAGCTTGCCGAATGACGCCTGGCGGCCAGCGCCGCTTCTCCAATCTAGCGATCGAGACGGCGTTGGTCCTGGGCGCTCTGCATCGCATGCCGTTGCGCCAGACCGAGGGATTTGTTCGTAGCTTGATAGAGCTGATGCACCTCGACCTGACCGTGCCTGATCATACGACGCTGTCCCGTCGACGAAGAACCGTTGCGGTGACGGACTTTCGCTGGCCGCGCAAAGGTCCGGTTGACCTTGTCATCGACAGCACGGGATTGAAGTTCTACGGCGCAGGCGAATGGGCGCGGGCCAAACACGGCGAAAGCCGCCGATCCTGGCGAAAGCTGCACATCTCGGTCAACCCCGACGACAATGAGATCATCGCCTTCGAACGCACCGATGACGATACCTCGGATGCGTCGATGATTGGCGAACTGGTAGCAAACTCCGGCGGCAATATCGGCTGTGTCATTGCCGATGGAGCCTATGGTGGTGAGCCAACATACAAGGCGATCCGCGCTGCGCGACCGGCGCGCTCACCTCCTGATATCGTCATCCCGCCGGGCAGACCATCGATCTCGGACAAGGGCGAACCTCACGGCGGCAGCGAGCGGGAACGTCATGCTGCCGAGATCGCGCGACATGGTCGAATGGCCTGGCAGAAGCGACACGGTTACGGCAAACGCTCCCTCGTCGAAACCGCAATTTCACGCGTCAAGAGGATCAACGGCGGATGCCTGGCGTCCCGGACCCTCGGGTCGCAGCAGAACGAGATAGCCATTCACATCGCCATCGCCAATCGCAACATGCGGATCGCGAGGCTAATCTCCGAGCGCGTCCGCTGAAATCACTACAAAGTCTGCCTCAGCCGCTATAGGCTCCAATGCACCAGCGCCGTCCATAATAAGCGCCTTGGAGGCACCCTGCCGATTGTTCATTGGATGCGAGTGCCCGCTGCGGTCGTCTCCTTTCCGTGGACGTACTCGTCGCCGACGTGCGTCGATCTCAGGATGCTGTGCGCCTTCGACGGCCGCTTAAGAACTCCATGATGCCGTGTGCGCTCACCGGCCGGCTCAGCCCATAGCCTTGCAGGATGTCGCAGCCCAAATCCTTAAGGATCTCGGCCTGCCGCATCGTCTCAACACCTTCGGCGATGACTTCCACTCCCAAAGATCTGCCTATCTGCACAATCGATTGAACGACCTCTCGCTGCTGGGCTGACTCGGCGACTGGGCCGATTAGCTGGCGTGCAATTTTCAGCCGTCGCGGCTGAAGTTTCATCACGCTGACAATCGACGCGTGGCCGGTGCCAAAATCGTCAATTTCGATGTCGATACCAAGTTCCTTGATCTGATTGACGTTCCAGACCATAAGCTCATCATTGTCGTCGAGAAAAATTGACTCTAGAAGCTCGAACGAAAGGGTTCCTGGTTTTATTGAAAGCGACGTCAGGCTGTTGATCAGTTCCTCATCCTGCAGCCGCCTCGCAGAGACGTTGACAGAAGCGCGCGGCATCAGCAGCCCGGCTCTCTGCCACTGATCAAAGTCGTGAAGGGTTTGCTCGAGTATCAGCCGGTCAATAATCGCAACGACATCCAACTCTTCCGCAATCTTCAGGAACTCGGCCGGCGTCTGAAGTCCGCCGGTCGGATGGTTCCAGCGCGCGAGCGCCTCAACGCCCGCAACCTCCAGTGTTTTCGCGTCGAACTGCAGCTGGTAATGGGGAACGAATTCGTTACGTTCCAGGCCTGCAAGGATCTCATCGGCGACCCGTTTGGTCCGAACGATCTCAGACTGGAGATCTTGGGTGAAGAACTCATATCGATTGCGTCCGCGGCTCTTTGCCCGGTAGAGCGCTATGTCCGCGTTGACCATCAGGCGCGGGCCGTCGACAGCACCGTCCGCATCGACCGCGATGCCGACGCTGACCCCAATACGGCATTGGTGGTCTTTATAGGGCACTGGCTGTCGCAATCTCTGTAGAATGCCATCGGCCCGTTGGCTGAGTTGGTCAATCGAGATATCGCTGCTGCAGACTACGACAAATTCATCGCCTCCGACTCGGGCAACGAAATCGGCTGGCCGAACAGTCGATGTCAGCACCTTTGCGGTATGGATCAGCACGGCGTCCCCGACAGCGTGGCCGAGTGTGTCATTGATCTGTTTGAAACGATCGAGATCAAGATGCAGAAGCGCGGCGCCGCGGCCGGCGGTTGAACCTGTGGCGGCGTGGCTGTCAAGCATGATGTCGAGGTAGCGGCGATTTGGAAGGCCGGTCAGCGTATCGTGAAGCGCTGCATACTCATTGCGCGCCGTCGCCGCCTCGAGCTCAGCATTTCTCGTTTCGGCGAGGTCCTTTGCTTGCTCCAACTCCCGCGTCAGGGCCACATCCGCCGTCACGTCCCATTCCGCTCCGACCATTTTGTGCTTGGTATCATCACTGTAACTTTTGGCACGCGCGCGAAGATGTCGAACAATTCCATTGGGAAGCACGACACGATATTCTGAGGAATACAGACCCGTCGCGATCCCTTGCTTGAAATCCAGCTTGGCCTGCTCAAGATCGTCGGTGTGGATTGATCTTGACCACTCTTCGAAGGACCTCGGTTCGCCATCTGCCGGCTTTCCATAAATTTCGTTCAGGCGGTCGTCCCAAAATATGATGTCTGAGTCGAGATCCTGCTCCCAGACGCCAATTTGCGAGGCGTCAAGCGCGAGTTCCAGCCTCTCCGAAAGCTGTGCAAGCCGTCTTTCGCTGCAGCGCAGATCGGCGTAGTGCTTACGCCGTTGCTCGAGAAGCCGCCCTGCAATGACTATGGGAACCACGACCAGTGCGCCGCCGATGAGCATTGCCAGTCGCAAAATCCAGGCGTTGCTGGGGGTAGCATTCCAACCACCCTTGGGAATAGCGGCAATCTGCCACGATCCTGTCGGCAGCCGTACCTCGGCCGTGACGGGATTGCTTTCGATCACGTGCGCGGGACCGTAAAATCGCGCGCCGCTTTGGCCGAGAGAGTCCTTGCCCGTCAGGGCGATCTCGATCGGCAGTTTCTTGCCTAAAAGACCACTGTCCTCGTACAGCTTTTGAATGTCGATTACCGCAGCCACTATGCCCCAGAACGTCTCGGTAGGGCGGTCACGGTCAAGGAAGACTGGAAATCGCCCGACGAATGCCTGCCCCCCTTGTTTGAGTTCTACCGGTCCGGCCAACACCAGTCGTTTGGAATCGCGTGCCCGAAGTACCGCTTCACGCTGCTCTTCATCCTTACCAAGGTCCAGTCCAACTGCCTTTTCATTGCCTTCCATCGGATACATCAACGAAATGACCAGGCCAGGGGCCGCGCCAATGTTTCTGAGATGTGTCTTCTCGCGAAAGATGCTCTCTGCCAGCTTGGCAAAGCGGGCTTGGCTCATATTCGGTTCGGTAACGATCGTCGCGATCAGGCCGCGCGCCAATTGGAGATCCCCATTGACGTTGCCCTCGAGATTGGCGCGGATGAGGTTCATCTCCTTCGCAACGTCAACGCGCATTGCCTGCTCGGCAACGACGCTGTTTTGATGGTCGGCAAAAAATCCAGCGATCAACAGCACGACGAGGGCAATCACTGCCGGAAGACTGGTCCAGGTCATCAAGGTGCGGAAGCGCTGCTGCATTGCAAATGGCAAGGTGGAATCTCGATCGGCCAAGCTTCCGATTGGCCAAGGCTATCAGAGCGAACTTAATCGAATCTTGGTTCGCCTACTCAAAGTTTAGAAAGACATTTCTTTGCCGGTTAGGCAAATACTGGAGGCGGCCAGTACGTCAGGGTTTCTTCCGGTTGGCTTTTTTTGATGGAATGGCGCCAGACGACTTCGACAAAGGGCTTCAGTGCTCCGTGTCCGCTACAGACATCGGAGGAGTGCGTTATCTAACTTCGACGATCTTTTGTCGCAAGGCGTTTTCGATGGGATCAGGCATGGTGCCAGCGCTGGTCGCGGACGCACTGAGATGAAGATAAAGCGGCTTGCCGGCGCGTACCATGGCACGCGCGATCGCGAGCTCGGCTTCAGTCTTGGCATTCTCTTTCTGTGTCATGTTGTCGGCGGCAATGAGCCGCTTCAGCGCCCGCAATGTCTCACCCCGGGCCCAGCCCACTTCGACGCGATGGCACGAGGTGAGTTTAATGACGCTGCATTGGATTCATCGAGCGGCGACGGTTGCATTGAGTACCCGTCCCCCGCGCGTTTTCGAGACATTTGATATCGCGACATAAGTTTCCGAACGAAAACTGCGTTCAGCGAGGGCAAATGAGGGACTAGTTCGCCGATGTCCTGAAAACGGTTGATTTCCGGGCAGAGGCCAAGTCGCTTATAAACGCGTTTCGGTTGAGCTCAGCAACGTCTTTTGAAGGGCCGCTTTGCGCCGCTTCTCCGTGATGACCTTGGCAAGCGGAAACGAAACGGCTCCGCTATTGGAAATGGGCAGGTCGGCGCCAGTCGGGCCAACTGTCAGCCCTGGGCTATAGACGAGCCGGCACCCTGAGTTGGACATAGGGTCACCGGCCGATCCTCTCACACTCGTCGAGCATCCCGCCGAGTTCCTGGCAAAGAATGACTTGGCCCAAACCGTTCGAATTGTCGTCCAGGCCCATCCGCCGGTTATAAGACGACACCTGGTCCCTCAATTGAGATACCCGGCCAGCGCTATGACCGCTGGAGTAGGCCCATCCGCCTACAGCGCATATGATCAGTGCAGAAACGAAGACGGCAAGTGTCAACTTGTTACCGTGCACCTTTTCAGGCAAAAACTTAACAACGCTTTGCATGAACTATTATCTACAGTTGCCATTTTACGGGCCTCAAGTGTGACGCAAAAAGATAAACATTTTCTTGGGCGCCCGATCACCGAAATGCGCATAGATGTGGCAGATGGGCGCCGTTTTCTACAGGCTGGGGTTTCGGTATGCGCCCCCGAGTTGCGGCATTACCAAGTCCCCACTGGAAAACCAGCAGCAGGCAGGCATCCTCCTCATGTCCGGCGGATTGCTGACGTTGTCAGTGGGAATGCCTCTTCGCAGACGCTAGACAGGCGTTCGGGCAGCATTGGTCATTTTCTGAAATTCAGAAAGAATCTCCGGGAAACTCTGCGCAAGATATCGAACAATGCGGGCGTTCTCCAGCAGCCGGCTGAGATACCCCGTGGCCACCACCAGATCCAGATGGTCAGATCCATAGCTCTCCTCGACAAGCCGGTATTCCTTATCGAGTTTGGTTGACTCGTTCTCCATCAATGCGATCTGCGCGTCGCTCAGCCCGGCAAGCTTTTTCGGCTGCGACGTATCGGCAAGCTGTGACTGAGGGGTCGCGCCGACCAGGGACTTTGCGTAGTTGATCGAGAATTTGTTCATGGCGATCATCAGTTGCGCCGCCTCGATCTGACGCACCGCGGCCAACTTCCGTAGTTCGATGAATGTGTTGGTCGGGACGAAGCGGTCCTTGAGCATGTCGACCGCTTCCCGACAGATCCCTTTCAGCAGATGTTTTTTAAGCCTGATTTGGGCGATGTTGACATTCAGGGTTCTCGCGATGGTCTCTTCAGGGACGCCGCTGTCGATGGCTTTCAGGATCATGAAGTGTTCCTGGATCGTCGCGAGCCGGCTCACCCGTTTGTTGTAGGTGAATGCCTCGTCATCGTTGGCCACCAGACAATCAACCTCAGTGGCGCCTATCTCGCGCAAGATCTCGATACGCATGTGGCCGTCGACCAGCAGGTACTTTCCCGGCGTGTCTTTGTCCCTTGCGACCACGGGCAGTTCCACAAGTCCGATCTCGCGAACGGATGACCTGACCTGTTGGTATTTCGGAGTTTCCCTGGCGCTTTCGGTAAACAGGTGAAGCGGCTGGATGTCTTCAAGCCGAAGGCGAATTGTATCGCGCTCAAAAGCGGATTTTATGTCCTGAATTGTAGGGTGCTCTGTGGTCATGCGGGCTCAACTCTGCTGATCCTGGCCGCCAGGTTTCGTGGAAGGGTGTTCAGTCCTTCGGCCGCAAGAAGGTCCTGGAATGCCTCTTCTGCCATCAGTTGCCGCAAGGCGTGGGTGACAAACAGCAGGCGGTTTCGCGTTGCGTCCGCTTTCCGGACAAGAATGCGTTTTCTGTCCGTGTCGGCTTTGAAAGCCTTGATCAATGCTGATGCTGAAGGAGTCTTCGTGCGATCTGGCAGGAACGTTCCCAGACCTTTCCCGCGCCTGCGGCGGTTCTCAATCACGCGGCGCGCTATCTCCA
>NZ_RZRQ01000029.1:0-32280 GCF_003997785.1 Mesorhizobium sp. M7D.F.Ca.US.004.01.2.1
CGTCGGCAGGCCGAAAGCGCTGGCAAGGTGGGTCAGCCCGGTGTCGGCGCCGATGACCAGCGTCGAGCGGCCGATGAATGCGGCGATCTCGGCCAGCGGCGATTTCGGCACCACGACCGTTGACGGAACGGCCCCCGCAATCGCTTCGGCCACGGTTTTCTCACGCTCGTTCGACCATGTGGTGACCGGCGTCATTCCCCGCTCAACCAGCAGGCGGGCGGCTTCGATCCAGTCCTGGACGGGCCATTTCTTGTCTTCGCGGCTGGTGCCGTGCAGCAGGAAGGCGGTTTTACCGGGGATGTTGGCCAGATTGCCGGCCGGCGGCACGATGCCGGAGTCCAGCGTCGAAAGATCGGGCTGATAGCCGAGCGCCAGGCCGAACAGCCGCCGCGTCCGCTCGATGGCGTGCAGGTTGCGCGGCACGGCATAGATGACATCGTAGAACAGCGTCGCTGAGGGTTCGCGCGCGCTGGAGCGGTCGAAGCCGGCAATGGGTGCGCCCGCCTGTCTTGCCACCAGAGCCGATTTCAGCAGGCCTTGCGCGTCGATAACCAGGTCGTAGCGGCAATCGCGCAAGGTGTGACGCAAGGCGGCCGCCTCGCGCCAGGTACCGCCATCGAGCAGCGCCTTGCGCCAGCGCCGGATCGCCACCGTGTGGATCCTGTCGATTGCCGGGTGAAGCGCCACGATGCCGGCGAATGCTTCTTCGACGCACCAGTCGAAGGTTATGTCCGGCCGCTGGCGGCGGGCATCCTCGACGGCCGGAAAGGTGTGGATGACATCGCCCATCGAGGATGTCTTGACGATCAGCACCTTCATGCCGCGGCCGGGATTTCCAGCAGGCGGTCCGCTGCCGCCGCGACCTGGCCGACTTCAAGCGTCTTCAGGCAGTTGAGGTGGCCGAGCGGGCAGACCTTCTGGTGGCATGGCGAGCAGGACAGGCCAAGCCAGACCAGTTCCCGGTGCTCGGCCAGCGGCGGCGTGTTCTCGGCCGAGGTCGAGCCATAGACGGCTACGATCGGCGTGCCGACGGCGGCCGCGACATGCATCAGCCCGCTGTCGTTGGACACCGCCAGCCTGGCGGCTGATATCAGGTCGATGGCGTCCTCCAGCCGCGTCTGCCCGGCGAGGTCGACGAGGCCAGGGGCAAGGGCGGCGATTTCCGCCGTCACGTCGCGGTCGTTCTTCGAACCGAACAGTGCGACTTTCAAACCTTTGCCCATGAAATCGCGGGCAAGACTGGCATAGCTTTCGCTCGGCCAGCGCTTGGCCGGGCCGAATTCGGCGCCGGGCATCAGTGCCACGAATTTCTGCGGCGCCAGCCCGAAGCGGTCGAGCAGCGCGACCTGGTTTTTCGTGTCCACGCTCAGCCGGGGCGCCCGGAAGCTGCCGCCCTGGGCGAGGCCGAAATAGGCCTGCGCGGTGCGTCGTTTGACGCTGTCGGGCAGCGGTACGATGTCGGTCAACAGGCCGTAGCGCATTTCCCTGAGATTGCCGACACGGCGCGGAATGCGGGCAAAGAACGGGATCAGCGCGGATTTCCAGCTGCCCGGCAGGATATAGGCCATGTCGTAGCGGCCGCGCAGCAGGCGGCCGAAGCGGCGGCGATGGGTGAATTCGAGCGCGCCGGGTTTGAGCGGAAAGTCGATCTGCTGGCGGATTTCGGGCATGCGCTTGACCAGCGGCGCGGCCCAGGCCGGCGCCAGCACATCGATGGCGGCGTTGGGATGCAGCTCCTTCAGCGCCGAAAACAGGCACTGCGCCATCACCATGTCGCCCACCCAGCGTGGGCCGATCACGAGGATCGTTGGGCTTTCAGCCATTCGACATAGTCTCTGACACCGGTTTCCACTGTCCGGAATTGGCCATTGTAACCGGCCGCGCGCAAACGGGACATATCAGCTTGCGTAAAGCTCTGGTAGCTGCCCTTGAGGTGGTCGGGGAATTCGATGAACTCGATTTCGCCCTTGCCCAGCGTGTCGATCACCGTTTCGGCGATGGCGCGGAAGGGCTGGGCGCGGCCGGTGCCGCAATTGAAGATGCCGCTTGAGCCCCGTTTCCACAGCCACAGATTGACGTCGGCGACGTCGCCGACATGGATGAAATCGCGGCTCTGTTCGCCCGGTCCGAAGCCATCGTAAGCGCCGAACAGTTTGGGATTTTCGCCGCGCCCGACCTGGTTGAACAGATGGAAGGCGACCGAGGCCATAGCGCCCTTGTGCCCTTCGCGCGGGCCATAGACGTTGAAATAGCGCAGGCCCGCGACCTGCGAATGATCGGTGTCGAAGACGGTGCGCCTGACATAATCGTCGAACAGCTTCTTGGAATAGGCGTAGACGTTGAGCGGCCGCTCGAGCGCGGGATCCTCGCGAAACTCGGCGCCGCCGCCATAGACGGAAGCCGAGGAGGCGTAGAGGAAGGGCACACGCAGCGCCTGGCTTGCGTGCAGCAGCCGCTTCGAGAAGGCATAATTCACCTCCATCATGAACTTGCCGTTCCACTCGGTGGTGGTCGAGCAGGCGCCCTGGTGGAAGACGGCCTCGATACGGCCGAGCGAGCCTGCCTCCATGCGGGGCAGGAAGTCGTCCTTGTCGAGATAGTCGGCGATCTGCAGGTCGGCGAGATTGGCGATCTTGTGGCCGTCGGTGAGGTCGTCGACGACGAGGATGTCGTCATGCCCTTCGGCATTCAGCGCGGCGACGATGTTGGAGCCGATCATGCCGGCGCCGCCCGTGACGATGATCATGTGGTTGGCCCTGATACGCGTTTCACTTGCCGATTCCGGCCCTTATAAGGGAGGCAGGGTGGGCTGTCGATAAAGCAGGCAACGGAGCGGATGTCACAGTGGCGCCGCAAAGCTTCCGCTTCAGTCGGTTCGTGCCGCCCGGCATGATCGTGAGGGACAAAGAAATGCCGTCGACCGAACTGCTCTTGGCGTTTTTCGCCACCACGGCGATCTTCGCCTACATTCCCGGCCCAGCCATGCTCTACGCCGCCGCGCAGACGATGGCGCGCGGCCGTTGGTCCGGCCTGACGGCGGCGCTGGGCATTCATCTGGGCGGCTATGTGCATGTCTTCGCCGCCGCCGCCGGCCTGTCGGTGCTGTTTCACGCTGTGCCGACGCTCTACATGGCGGTCAAGCTGATTGGCGCGCTCTATCTGATCTGGCTCGGCGTCTCGCTGTTTCGCAAGCGCGCGGAGGGTGACACGGCGCTGCCCGCGATCGAGCGGAAATCGGCACGACGTGCCTTTTTCGAGAGCATCACCGTCGAGGTGCTCAATCCGAAAACGGCGATCTTCTTCATGGCATTCCTGCCGCAGTTCATCGATGCCGCGGCGGCATTTCCGGTCTGGCTGCAGTTCGTCGTGCTGGGCACAACAGTCAATCTGATGTTCTCTTCGGCCGATGTCGTCTGCGTGTTCCTGGCGGGCGCCGTGATCGGCCGTTTGCGGCGTTCGAGCCGTGCACAGCAACTGATGCAGCGGGCCGGCGGCGCGGTGCTGGTTGGGCTTGGTGTCCATGTCGCCTTGCAGAAGAGCTGACCGCCCGGGCCTCGCGGTCATGCCCTGCCGTTGCACTGCATGGATTTGCGGTATATCGGCTTTTGCCATGAACGATCTGGGCCATGAACGATCCGGCCTGTCTGATGATGATGACCAGCAAGATTGAAATCGGCCTTTTCCATGCGTTGCCAGTGACATGATCAAGCACAATCCGCCTTCTCCCGAACCCCTGCACCGCGCCATTGCGCGGTTCGGCCAGGCCACCGTGCTGGTGGTCGGCGACTTCATCCTCGACCGTTTCGTCAACGGCGTTATCGAGCGGATCTCGCCGGAAGCGCCGATCCCGGTGCTGCACGGGCGCGGCGAGACCGCGACGATGGGCGGCGCCGGCAATGTCGTGGCCAACATCGTTTCGCTCGGCGCTGCCGCTGTTCCTGTCTCGGTCATCGGCACCGATGTAGCGGGCGACAGCCTGGTGCGGATGCTCGGCGAGCTTGGCGTCGACACGGCTGGCCTGGCGCAGGAGCGCGGCCGCATGACCTCGTCGAAGAGTCGCTTCAGCGCGCTCAACCAGCAGGTGCTTCGCTTCGACGAGGAGGAAATCAAGCCGCTGGGTGCTGCGGAGCGCGCCGGCCTGATCCGGCATTTCCGCGATGCCCTGCCGCGCGCCGACATCGTCATCCTGTCCGACTACGGCAAGGGCATCCTGCTCGACGGCGTCGCCGCTGATCTGATCGCCATCTGCCGCGAGGCGGGAAAACCGGTGCTGGTCGACCCGAAGGGCCGCGACTATGCGCGCTATGCCAGGGCGACCGCCATCACCCCCAACCGCAAGGAACTTGGCGAGGCGGTCGGCCATGCGGTCTTCGCCGATGACGAGATTGTGGCTGCGGCACGCCAGCTGATTTCGGCGCACAGTTTCGACTTCGTCGTTGCGACGCGCAGCGAAAAGGGCATGAGCGTGGTCGGCCCGACCGAGGCACGCCACATCGCCACCCAGGCGCGCGAAGTGTTCGACGTCTCGGGCGCCGGCGACACGGTGATCGCGAGCTTTGCGCTGGCATTGGCCGTAGGCGCCGATACCGTCATGGCGGCCTCGATCGCCAATGCGGCTGGCGGCGTCGTGGTGGGCAAGCGCGGCACCGCGCGGCTGACGGTCGAGGAACTCACCGGCGCGCTGTTCCGCTCGCATGGACCGACCGCCCACAAGGACGCCATCCTCGATGCCGCATCGGCCGCGCGCATGGTCGCGGCGTGGAAGGAAGAAGGCTTGAGCGTCGGCTTCACCAATGGCTGCTTCGACATCCTGCATGCCGGCCATGTCAGCCTGTTGCACGCAGCGCGCAGCCAGTGCGACCGGCTGGTGCTCGGCCTCAATAGCGATGCCTCGGTGCGGCGTCTGAAGGGGGCAGGGCGGCCGGTCAACGACCAGCACGACCGCGCCTGCGTGCTGGCAGCACTTGCCTCGGTCGATGCGGTCGTGGTGTTCGAGGAAGATACGCCGCTGGCGCTGATCGAAGCGCTGCTGCCCGACATACTGGTCAAGGGCGCCGATTACACCGTCGACACCGTGGTCGGCGCCGATGTGGTGCAGAAAGCCGGCGGCCGCGTCGTGCTGGTCGATCTTGTCGCCGGCAAGAGCACCACCAACACAATCGGCAAATTGCGCGCTGGCGGCACGACAAACTGAGGGTTTCATGTCCGACTTGAACGATTACCTGGTCCGCTCGGCGGCTGCCATATCAGCCACGGTCGAGCGCGACCTGACCAGCGAGATGGAGCGGGCGGCGAGCGCCGTCGTATCGGCGCTTTCGTCGGGGAAAGCCTTGCTGATCTGCGGCAATGGCGGCTCGGCCAGCGACGCCATCCACATTGCCGGCGAACTGGTCGGCCGTTTCCTGAAGGAGCGCAAGGCCTACAACGTCATCGCGCTGCCGGCCAATGCCGCCGTGCTGACGGCCTGGGGCAACGACTATGGCTTCGACACGGTGTTTTCGCGCCAGGTCGAGGCGCATGGCGCGGCCGGCGGTGTGCTTCTGGCAATCTCGACCAGCGGCAATTCGCCGAGCATCCTCGCCGCCGCCGAACAGGCGCGGATGATGGACATGACGGTGATCAGCCTGACCGGCGACACCGGCGGCAAGCTGAAGCCTTTGTCCGACATTCTGCTCAACGTGCCGTCGACCTCGACGCCGATCATCCAGCAGGGGCATCTGTGCCTCTATCATTATCTGTGCGAGGTGGTCGAAGCGCGCCTCAGCAATGGCTGATTCCACGACGTCCGGCCCCTATCCGCTGGCGGAGCCCGGCCTATGGGTCGAGCGGGTCGGCCGGACGGTGTTTCCCGCCGGTATGCCGGCGCTGTTCCTCGACCGCGACGGCACCATCAATATCGATACCGGTTATCCCGACGATCCAGCCGAAATGGTGCTCCGCGCGGATATCGCCGCAGCGATCGCCGCCGCCAACCGGGCCGGCATTCCCGTCATCATCGTCACCAACCAGTCGGGCATCGCGCGCGGCTATTACGGCTGGGGCGATTTCGCTGCCGTCAATGGCCGCGTGCTGGAATTGCTAGGTGGCGAGGGCGCATTCGTCGACATGGTGCTGGCCTGCGCCTATCACGAAGCGGGCTCCGGCCCGCTTGCGGTCGCCGATCATCCGATGCGCAAGCCCAATCCAGGCATGCTGCTGGAGGCGGCCAAACGCCTCGGGCTCGATCTGCGGCGTTCGCTGATCGTCGGCGACAAGAAGGCGGACATGGAGGCGGGACAGCGTGCCGGCCTCTCGCAGGGCTGGCTGGTCGACGGGCAAGCGGCAGTTCAATCGGGCTTCATGGTCGGGCCATGGCGCGACCGCGAGGATTTCAACGGCCTGCTCGCCGCAATAGCGGGACTTGGTGCCGTGTCAGGCGAGCGGTGACGGCTCACGCCGGATCGTTGTCTCGCCAGGCTTCATAAAGCTTGGCCTCGGTGGCGAACGAATAGACCATCACCATCATCGAATAGACGAAGCCGTGCCGGCCGCACAGGAAGTAGCGCTTGGCCAGGTAGAATTTCAGGAAGTTGCCGAGCGGCGACAGCACTAGCTTTACCAAGCCTGGCTTCTTGCCCCTCTCGACCAGCGTGGCAACCTTGAGGCTGGAGTAGGTGTTGGCCCTGGCCAAGTCCTCCGCGATGCTCATTTCGCGGCGGTGCAGCAGCACGCCATTTTCAATCGTGCCGGTTTCGCCCGGCACCTCGAACGATTCATGGACCCGCAAGTTGAGGTCCATGGTGGCCTTGTCTCGGCGGAAGAGACGCAGCAGCCTGTTGTGCAGCACCCAGCGGTGCGCATAGCCATAGCCTTTCAGCTTGTCGCGGCGCCTTATGTACCATCCGTCGAAGCCGACATTGCGAGGCTGCGTCACGTCCATGATCGACTGCCTGAGCAGGTCGTCGATGGCCTCATCGGCTTCAATCGAAAGGCACCATGGCTGCGTGGCCTGATCGAGGGCGAATTGCCGCTGGCGGGGAAAACCCGGCCAGTCGTTGTGAAACAGCCTGATCGGGTAGCCCTTGGCGATGAACTCCTGGACGACGTCCAGGGTGCTGTCCGTCGAGCCTGAATCGACGACGATGATCTCGGCGCAGAAGTCGACGCTTTCCAGGCACTGGCCGATCATGTCGGCTTCGTTCATGCAGATGACCAGCGCCGAAACCGGGCTAGCAAATCGAGTCATGGTCCCACCCTACGGCACACTGTTCTCGGAATTGCGCTGCTTTGCGTCATCTGTTTTTACGGAATCCCCAAGCGCTAAGCGCTTTTCCCAGGAAAACCGTTACACACTTTTCCTGGAATTGCTTTAGGAAACCAACAGGGCGGGCCACGGCAGAACGATCCGGCTTTCTACACGACAGCCTATCGAATGCCAAAGCGGCCCTGATATGGCGAAGCCCGCAACCCGCATCTGCCACGCCCGATGTGGCGCTGGCGTTCATACCGACTCAGGGCTGTGCAAACGAGACCAGCCCTTCATCCTTGACCCGGCGGATGGTGAGTGCGGTGCGCACCGTGTCGACATTGGGGGTCGAAGTCAGCTCCTCGATGACGAAGGTCTGGAAGGCGCCGAGGTCGCTTGCCACGCAATGCAGCAGGAAATCGGATTCGCCCGACACCATCCAGGCGTCGCGTACGATCGGCCAGCCGCGGGTGCGTTCGGCAAAGGTGCGCAACTCGGCGTCGGCCTGGTGATGCAGGCCGATCAAGCAGAAGGCGACGACATCGAGGCCGAGCGCCGGTGCATTGAGCAAAGCGCGGTAGCCGCGGATGATGCCGGCTTCCTCCAGCCGCTTGACGCGGCGCAGGCATGGTGGCGCAGAAATACCGACGCGGTTCGACAGTTCGACATTGGTCATGCGGCCGTCGCCCTGCAGTTCGCGCATGATCTTCCAGTCGATGGCGTCGAGGTCGGCCTTGAGCGGCATGAGGGCTCTCGAGAAGTCAGGGGCAACACGCAAGAATCTTGCGTGATTTTGTAATTAAACGACTTCGCTGTCCATTCCATCCCTCGCCCGGAATATTTCGCAGGATCAGGCGGGCAACAGGGTGCGACAAAGCTTTCCGGGGACGAACGCCAACTTGCCTTGCTGGTGTCGTGGGCAACACTTACATTACGCGCGATACGGACCGAGTTTTCCATGCCGCAATTGCCGGCAGCCCTCCGCAGAGGCTTTAGATGACCACCAAGCACGCGCCCGTTCTCATCATCGGTTCCGGTCCGGCCGGCTATACGGCAGCGGTCTACGCCGCCCGCGCCATGCTGAAGCCGATGCTGGTTGCCGGGCTGCAGCAGGGCGGCCAATTGATGATCACCACCGATGTCGAGAATTATCCCGGCTTCGCCGATCCGATCCAGGGTCCGTGGCTGATGGAGCAGATGCTCAAGCAGGCCGAGCATGTCGGCACCGACATCATCAACGATATCATCACCGAGGTCGACCTCAATGTGCGGCCGTTCCGTGCCAAGGGTGATTCCGGCACCACCTACACCGCCGACGCGCTGATCATCGCCACCGGCGCACAGGCCAAATGGCTGGGCATTCCGACCGAACAGACCTTCATGGGCTTCGGCGTGTCGGCCTGCGCCACCTGCGACGGTTTCTTCTATCGCGGCAAGGATGTCGCGGTCATCGGCGGCGGCAATTCGGCGGTGGAAGAGGCGCTCTATCTGTCGAACCTCGCCAAGAGCGTTACGGTCATTCACAGGCGCAACGATTTCCGCGCTGAACGCATCCTGCGCGAGCGGCTCTTGAAGAAGGACAATGTCCGCGTCATCTGGGACACGATCGTCGACGAGATCACCGGCCGTCCCGGCAAGACGCCGCTGCCGCCCTCGGTCGAAGGGCTGAAGCTGCGCAACGCGGTGACCGGCGAGGAAACGCATCTGAAGATCGATGGCGTGTTCGTGGCGATCGGCCATGCACCGGCGGTCGAACTGTTCGCAGGCAAGCTGAAGCAGAAGCCGAACGGCTATCTGTGGACGGCGCCGGATTCGACCCGCACCGACGTGCCTGGCGTGTTCGCGGCCGGCGATGTGACCGACGACATCTACCGCCAGGCAGTGACGGCGGCGGGCCTCGGCTGCATGGCCGCACTCGAGGCGGAGAAATATCTGGCCGGCATCGAAGTGCACCGCGAAGCGGCCGAGTAGAGAGTTCATAGAGCGGCTTAGAAACGCCGTGTAAAAGCCTGATTTTTCATTCAGACGCCAAAACAGAACGAGGGGTATCATGGCGTTGGACTGGGACAAGCTACGCGTGTTTCACGCTGCGGCGGAGGCGGGGTCGTTTACCCATGCGGCCGAGACATTGCATCTGTCGCAATCGGCGATCTCGCGGCAGGTCAGCGCGCTCGAGCATGATGTCGGCGTGCCGCTGTTCAACCGCCACGCCCGCGGGCTGGTGCTGACCGAGCAGGGCGAAATGCTGTTCCGCACGGCGCATGACGTGCTGATGAAGCTCGAGACCATCAAGTCACGGCTGACCGAGACCAAGGACCGTCCCTCCGGCGTGCTCCGGGTGACGACGACGGTCGGGCTGGGCGCCGGCTGGCTGACCGAGCGGGTGCAGGAGTTCATCGAGCTCTATCCCGAAATCAGCCTGCAGCTGATCCTCGCCAACGAGGAACTCGACCTCACCATGCGCCAGGCCGATTGCGCCATCCGGCTGCGCCAGCCGCAGCAACCGGACCTGATTCAGCGCCGCCTGTTCACCGTGCATTTCCACCTCTACGCGGCGCCATCCTATGTCGCCAAGCACGGCAAGCCGGCTTCCGTCGCCGAGCTGAAGAGCCATCGCATCGTCACTTTCGGCGTGCCGGTGCCCTCGCATCTGTCGGAGCTGAACTGGCTTGAAACGGTCGGCGATTTCGACGGCGGACAAAGGGTGCCGACGCTGCAGATCAACGACATCTTGTCGATCAAGCGTGCGGTGCAGGGCGGAGCCGGCATCGCCATGCTTCCCGACTATGTGATCAGCAAGGACTCCGACCTGGTGCAATTGCTGCCGGAGACCGAAGTGCCGTCCTTCGACACCTATTTCGCCTATCCCGACGCGATGAAGAACCAGGCCAAGCTGCACGTGTTCCGCGATTTCATCATTGCCAAGGCGCGCAGCTGGTCCTTCTGATTTTCTCGCTGTTCTGAAGTTAATCCCGCCAGGGCGTCAGGCGAGGCAGCCAGCCGGGCACGTTGCGGCGGTAGGTCTCGTATTCGACGCCGTAGCGGTGGGCCAATGTCGGCTCTTCGTAGAACCGCACGAAGGAGCCCATGGCAATCGCGCCGATGACGACATAGGCGACCAGCGTCCAGCTCGAGAACAGCAGCGCCTGACCCAGGATGATCGACAGCACGGCGACATACATCGGGTTGCGGACATGGCGGTAGATGCCGCCGATCACCAGCCTTTCGGTCGGGGCGACCGGAGCGGGCGTGCCGAGGCCCTCAAGCGCAAAGCGACCGAAGGCATGCAGGAGTGCTGCGATCGCGGCGACGATCAGGAGCCCGCCAACAGGCGCAAAGCCCGGCAGGCTTGACCAAGGCAAGCCCCAGCGGTCTGTCAATAGCCAAGGCACCAGCCCGGCAACCACGCAGGGCGCCGCAATGAAGAAGGCCGCACTGCCGGCGATCGCCGAAAACGCCCGCATTGGCTGCTTCCTCCCCGATTGCCTTAGAAATGAACGCCTGCTGCCCGCTTCCACATCATCACGCAGTTTTGGCAATTTGGGGCAAAAACCGGTGGGGATTCGCGATTCTCTAGTGACAATCGCCCGGTTCAGCGCTCCATTTTGACGATTCTGCTGGTCCTATTGGCTCCTGGAATGGGTTAGACCACAGCCTGCGTCTTTTTGCATGCGTGTGTTGCAAAATAGATGCTTGTTTCTTGGGCATGATGAGCACATATATAGATCATCTCCTGGGCGCGTTCTCCTCCCATTAGCGCCCTAGAGTGTTCCCCTCTGGAGGTTAGCCTTAACAGGCACTTCCAATCAAACTCAGCCGGATCTTCGTTGATCCGGCTTTTTTGTTGCCTGTGCCCTGCTGGGTTGACCAAAAAATCCATCACAATTGCCACGTAACCGTGACATGTAACCTCTGGTAACATATCCTGGACGGCCGGGACCTGCTATGTACGGCATAGGACGCGGTGTGGTTCGAACGGGAGATGGGGGCATCACTCGTACGGCCCGGGCTCAGGCGGCTACCGCGTCCGAACCGTTTCTTCCGCCGAGTTCGGCGGCATCAAATGCGGCGGACCTGCCGTTTTACCTCCCAAGGAAACGGTCCGCGAACAAAACGACGTCCGGTCCCCGCCGGGCGTCGTTTTCTTTTTGCCCCTCGAACCGAGGTTCGAGGGGTATGTGATGGTGCTACGGGTCAGGCAGCCTTGCCGTCGGTGTTCATCGCCTCGTCGGCCAGACGGCCGGTGAGTTCGGCCATGTGGTCGAAGACCGCACGGTAGCTGGCGACGCCCGCGGTCGCCGAGCGCAACTCGATGATCAGGTCGCCGATCTCGGCTTGCGGCATGGTTGCCTCGACGACATCCCATCCCGGCCAGTCAGGCCGCGCGTCATAGCCGAGGATCTGGCCGCGCCGCTGTGGGATGAGCGCGATGATCTTCGAGGTGGCGTCGGACGGCGTGACGATCTCGACCTTCATCACCGGTTCCAGAAGCACCGGCGAGCACGCGGCCATGCCTTCCTTCATGGCCAGCCTGGCCGCCATCTGGAAGGCCATGTCGGAGGAATCGACCGCGTGGTAGGAGCCATCCGACAGGTTGACGGCGACATCGACGACGGGAAAGCCGAGCGGCCCGGACTTCAGATAATCGCGCACGCCGGTTTCGACCGACTGGATGTAGGTCTTCGGCACGACGCCGCCGGTGATGGTGTCGGTGAACTGGAAGCCGGAGCCGCGCGGCAGCGGCTTGATCTCGATCACCACGTCGCCGAACTGGCCATGGCCGCCGGACTGTTTCTTGTGACGGCCGCGCTGCTGCGCCGGTTTGCGGATCGTCTCGCGATAGGGCACCGCCGGTGCATGGCCTTCGACCGGTATCTGGTTCTTGCCCTCCAGCCGTTCGCGCACGACACGCAGATGCATCTCGCCATGGCCCGACAGCACGGTTTCGGCCGAGTCCTGGTTGTGACTCATGCTGAGCGACGGGTCTTCCTCGGCCAGCCGCTGTATGGCGGCCGACATCTTCACTTCGTCCTTGCGCTCCTTGGGGCGCAGTGCGAAGGCGAAGACCGGTTGCGGCGGCTCGAACTGGAACAGCTGTTTGGCGCCGCCCTTGGCCGAGCTTAGCGTCTGGCCGGTCTTGACCTCATCCAGCTTGCCCAGCGCCACCGTGTCACCGGCCTTGGCGATGGTCAGCTTGGACTGGTCCTTGCCGAGCATCCGGTAGATGCCGGAGACCTTGGCCGTGTCGCCGCCGGGCAGCCAGAGTTCGGAACCGTCGACGACCTGACCGGACAGGACGCGCGACACCGACAGCTTGCCGCCATGCGGCGTGTGGATGGTCTTCATCACCTGGACCAAGGTCGCGGCGCCGTCGGGTGCGCCGAGCCGCTTGCGGGTCGCCTCGGTGTCCGGCGCGTCGTGGCGGATCGCCTTCAGGAGGCGCAGCACGCCGTTGCCCTTCTCGGCGGTGCCGATCAGCACTGGCGTTACCGCGCCGTCGCGCAGATCGGCGGCAAGGTCGTCGAAGATCGCGTCCTTGGGTGGCTCGATCTCCTCGAGCAGCTGTTCCATCAGCTGGTCGTCATGGTCGGCCAGCGTTTCCAGCATGGAGAAGCGCGCCTCCAGTTCGCGCGCCTTGTCGTCGCCCGGTATCTGAGCCACCTCGCTTTCGGCATACTCGCGATAGATGTAGGCGCGCTCCAGCGCCAGATCGATCGAGCCGATGACGACGCCATCCTTGCGCAACGGAATCTGGCGCAACAGCAGCGGCACCGCGCTGGCCGGCTGCAGCATCTTCAGCGTGTCGCGCACGCCGGCGATTGCCTTGTCGACCTTGTTGAGGAACAGGATGCGCGGCACGCCGAGATCGTCGAGCTTGCGCATGATCAACTGCAGGGCGGGGATCTTCTTTTCGTCGGCCTCGGCTACGACCACCGCGAGGTCGCAGGCGGCCAGCACCGGCTCGGCCTCGAAGGAAAATTCGATGGAGCCGGGACAGTCGACGAAGGTGATCTGCTCGCCCATGAATTCAGTGGTGGCGATTGTCGCCTCGACGCTCATGGCGTGGGCGCGCGCCTCGGGCGAATGATCCGAAACGGTATTGCCTGATGAAACGGGATTTTGTCGGGGAATTGAGCCCGTACGGGCCAGTATGGCTTCGAGAAGTGTCGTCTTACCGCTTGCAAAGGGACCGACTATGGCAATGCATTTCGGTCCCGTGCGTCGTCCTCCGGCGCGAGTACCCATAACTGACCTCCACTCAGGCGTTTCCCGTAGGACCGACTGGCATGCATGGTTCAGGCGTGGTCAATCGGTCCTGAGCGGCGGCCGGCCTGTTCGACCGTCGCGGGCGGGGTTCTTTTCAAGTGCCACCTGCCCAAAGCCATCGTCCCACTTGTTTGCCGGCAGGGCAAGAAAAATAGAAATCTTCGCTGTGGCCTCAGGCGCTCAGCGCCAAGGGTTCGGCGTGGACGGCGCGCAGGGAAGCAACCTTGTCGCGCGGTGCCGGCCTGCCGAAGAAATAGCCCTGGAACCGATTGCAGCCGGCGGCTTTGGCGAGGGCGAACTCCTCTTGCGTCTCGACGCCTTCGGCGACGATAGTGACGTCCTGGATGCGCGCGATCTGCGCCAGCGCCGAAACGAAGATCTGCGCCACCTGGTCATGGGCGAGGCTGCGGATGTAGGAGCGGTCGATCTTGATACTGTCGATGGGCAAGGTCTTCAGATAGTTGAAGCCGCAATGGCCGGTGCCGAAATCGTCGAGCGCGATGTGGAAGCCAAGGCCACGCAACGCTTCGAGGCGTCGCAGGATCTCGGGCGTGGCGGCGGTCGCCACCGTCTCGGTGATCTCGATGACGAATTGCGCGGCGGAACGGCCGGTCTCCTTCAACACGCGGTCGCACATGGTGACGATCTCGTCGCGCTTCAGCTGTTCGCCGGAGACGTTGATCGAGATGCGGCGACCGGGGAAGTGGCCGATGTCGGCGCAAGCCCGCTTGAACACCCATTCGCCGAGCATGTCGATCAGGGTCGAGCGCTCGGCGATCGGAATGAATTCGGCAGGCGAGATCAGGCCGCGAACCGGATGGCGCCAGCGGATCAGCCCTTCGAAACCATAAGCGGATCCGTCCGGGTTGACGATCGGCTGGTAGTGCAGCTCGAGTTCGCCGAGATAGACGGCCGCACGCAGTTCGCGCTCGATCAGGCGGCGGTAGCGCTTGTCGGACAGCATCTCCTCGTCGAATACGGTGACGCGGCCACGGCCCGCCGCCTTGCTTTCATAGAGCGCCAGGTCGGCAACCAGCATCAGTTCCGTCGTGTTGGAGGCATGTGTCGGCGCCAGTGCCACGCCGATAGAAATGGAGAGCGGGATGGTCTTGCCCTCATGCGATTTGCCGGCCCGCATGGTATCGAGCAATTGCCTGACATCCTTGTTGATGGCGGCGAGATCGCCGTGGGGAATGATGACGCCGAACTCGTCGCCGCCGAGCCGTCCGACCAGGCCGCCGGCAAAGATGCGCTCTGATGTCTTGACCAGATAAGCCAAGGCGAGGTCGCCGAACTGATGCCCGAACGTGTCGTTGAGCTGCTTGAAGTGATCGACGTCGATCAGCAGCAAGGTCGCATCGCGCCGGTCGCGCATGCTGCCGAGACTGTCATGAAGCGCTTCGAGGAAATAGCGGCGGGTCATCGCCCCCGTCATCGCGTCCCTGGTCAGGAAATGATGTTTTTCCGCCTCGGCGACGGCCGCCGACCGCAAGCGATGGACGACGCTGCTGCGCATATACATCAGCGCCAGCAGGGCCAGGCCGGTGGCCAGGATCGAGACGGTGAAGGAGGCGCCCGAGGGCAGGTTTTGCGAGATGTCGAAAGCGCCGAGCACCGCAGCGCCGATGCTGATCAAAAGCAACAATTGAATGCCGCGATAGATGCCACTGTGGTCCCTGATCGTCGCCAGTATGCTCATCTCATCACCCCTGCACCCGCCGGCAAGGGCTAGAGGGCAGGCGTTAAAAAGCCCTTGAGGCGGCTACGCCTGGCCGGCGATTTGGCCGCCCGTGCCGGTGATCGAACGTTCATGGTTAAGAAGCCTGCCGCGGATGCCGTCAGGATGGCGGAGAAGGCCGATCGCAGTTGCACGGCGCGGCATATCGGAGGAAGGTGGCGGCTTGCGCCAATGTCATTTGCGCCAACGCCCGGACAGGCGGTGTTCTGCCGCCAGCCGGTCAGAGATCAAGGACCATCGACCATGAAGATCATTGCCTGTGGCAGCGTGCCAACCGTCATAGCGCCCGAAAAATACTTCACCGGCCGGGTGCTGCAGACGCCCATCATCGAGAAAGAGGCACCGGCGCGGCTACGGGCCACGCTGGTCAGCTTTGAGCCGGGCGCGCGCACCCACTGGCATACGCATCCGCTTGGCCAGACGCTCTATGTCACCGTGGGCGCCGGGCTTGCCCAGACATGGGGCGAACCGGTTCAGGAGATCAGGGCCGGCGACGTCATATCCTTTGCGCCAGGCGAAAAGCACTGGCATGGCGCGGCGCCGAAATCGGCGATGACGCATATCGCCATGCAGGAGGCGCTCGACGATGTCCATGTCGATTGGCTGGAGCCGGTTAGCGGCGAGCAGTATGGCAAGTGATGTTATCTGGCCAATACGAAAAACCCGGCGTCGAGCCGGGTTTTCATTGATTGCGATGCCATGCGCCGATCAGGTCAACGAGGCGGTAAAGCGCTGGATGCGCGTGCAGGCTTCCTCCAACAGCGTCTCCGAGGTGGCGTAGGAGATGCGGAAGTTGGGGCCAAGGCCGAAAGCCGAGCCGAACACCACCGCGACACCCTCGGCCTCGAGCAGCTCCGAGCAGAAGGTCTCGTCGGTGTCGATCAGCTTGCCGGCCTTGGTCTTCTTGCCGATCAGCTGGGCGCAAGAGGGATAGACATAGAAAGCGCCTTCCGGCGACGGACACGTAATGCCGCGAGCCTGGTTGAGCATCGACACGACAAGGTCGCGCCGGCCCTGGAAGATCGCCTTGTTCCTGGCGATAAAGTCTTGCGGGCCGTTGAGCGCCTCGACCGATGCCCATTGCGCGATGGTGCAGGCGCCCGATGTCTGCTGGCCCTGGATCATGTCCATCGCCTTGATCAGCTGGACGGGACCCGCGGCATAGCCGATGCGCCAGCCGGTCATGGCATAGGCTTTCGAGACGCCGTTCATGGTCAGCGTGCGCTCGTAGAGCTTCGGCTCGACCTCGGCGATGGTCTTGAAGACGAAATCGCCATAGGTCAGGTGCTCGTACATGTCGTCGGTCAGCGTCCAGACATGCGGATGCTTCAACAGCACATCGGCCAGCGCGCGCAGTTCGGCTTCCGTGTAGGCGGCGCCAGACGGGTTCGACGGCGAGTTCATCAGCAACCATTTGGTCTTCGGCGTGATCGCCTTTTCCAGCACGGAAGCGGTCAGCTTGAAGCCGTTGTCGATCGAGGTGTCGGCAAACACCGAGGTGCCGCCGCAGATCGCCACCATCTCGGGATAGCTGACCCAGTAGGGGCGGGGGATGACGACCTCGTCGCCGGGGTTCAGCGTCGCCATGAAGGCGTTGAACAGGATCTGCTTGCCGCCCGTGCCGACGATGGTCTGCTCGGGCTTGTAGTCGAGATTGTTCTCACGCTTGAATTTCTTCGCGATCGCCTCGCGCAGCGGCACAATGCCCGAAACCGGCGGATACTTGGTCTCGCCACGACGGATCGCCTCGATCGCCGCATTCTTGATGTTGTCGGGCGTGTCGAAATCCGGTTCACCGGCGCCGAGGCCGATAATGTCACGGCCGGCATTTTTCAGCTCGCGCGCTTTCTGCGTCACCGCGATGGTGGCAGAAGGCTTCACGCGGGAAAGGGTGTCGGCAAGAAAGGCCATGACCAGATATCTCCAAACTAGGTCGGCGCGGGCCGGGAGCGGCCGCGGCGCTTCTCATGTCGCATGATTTCGCGCAGTGCAAGCATTGTCGGCTGATCCAGGTCTCAAGGAGCTGTGATCGGCAACAATAAATTCATTAACAGACGGTAGAGGCTTGAGTGGCAGGATCGCAATCCAATTGCGGAGCGAGGAACCGTGTCGCGCAGCGTCGGGCTTGCCCACATCATCCGTCAGGACGACGGCACCTCCACCGGTGTCTGGGGCATCTACACGCTGCAAAGCGCCTTCCAGCCGATCTTCGCCTTCAACGAAGGCAAGCTGTCGGTGGCCGCGTTCGAAGGGCTGATCCGGCCGTTCCGTGACGGCGAGCCGCAATCGCCGATGAATTTCTTCTCGACCTGCCCGGCCGCCGACCGTCTGCACATCGAGGCGCTGACCAGGACGCTGCATCTTCTGAACGCCGGCGCCTGCCTGCCGCAGGAGGCGTCGATCTTCGTCAATTTCGATCCGTCGGTGTTCACCGAACGCACCGTTGCCGACGCCGCCTTGCGCGAAATGCGGCTGGTGCTGCATGAGGCCGGCATCGATCCGCGCCGTGTCGTCTGCGAGGTGACCGAGCAGCGGTCGGCATCGCAGGAAACCCTGCACAACTTTGTCGCGGCGCTGAGAGCCAACGGCTTTCGCATCGCCGTCGACGATTATGGCGCCGACGATTCCGACATCAACCGCATCAAGGAGCTGAAGCCGGATATCGTCAAGTTCGATGCCTTCTGGATCACGCAACTGATGGAATCCGGTGCCGGCTTCGCGTTGCTGACCACCATGGTGAAAAGCTTCGAGGAGCAAGGCATCCGCACGGTATTCGAGGGCATCGAGGAGGGCTGGCAATTGGAGCTTGCCGAGAAGTCAGGGGCGTCGATGGTGCAGGGTTTCGTGCTGGCGCGGCCCGAACTGGCGCCGACCAGTTTTCGCGTCTTCGGCAAGACCAGGCAGGCACCTGTCGTTGCTGCCGTCGGCGACACGCCTGCTCCAGCCCCGGCACCGCATTCGGCGCGGCCGGTGAAGGCGTTCGGGCGCAGGGTGGCGTCATGAGGCCTGAACGGCGGCGCAATGTCGGCGATGCGATCCAGGTCGACGAAGTCGGCATCGAATACGGCATCTATGGCGAGTTCCGGCTGCGCAGCGCCTATCAGCCGATTTTCGCGCCGCGTGGTCGGTTCCTTCATGCTGTCGCGGTCGAAGCTCTGATCGAGCCGCACCGTGCCGGCCGGCCCGGCGCACCGCGGGTTTTCTTCGAAAGCATTGCCGCCTCGGACCGGCTGTTTGTCGAGACCATGTGCCGGGCGCTGCATCTCAGGAATTTTCGCAACATCGGCGTCGACGGGCTCGATCTGTTCTTCAACTACAATCCGCTGATCAACGACCATCCCGGGCGAGCGTTGGCCGAGATCCGGCTGATGACCAGGCATCTCGCCGATTTCGGCCTCGCGCCGGCCATGCTGGTCTGCGAAATCACCGAACAGGCCGCCGATGACGCGCTTCTTGCCCGGTTGGCGCGCGAAATGCGGCGCGACGGCATCCGCATCGCCATCGACGATTTCGGCACCGGGCACTCGACCGAGGAGCGGGTGAGCCTGCTCAGGCCCGATATCGTCAAGATCGACGGCACCTGGTTCGCCGAGTTCTGCCGCCACGCTGCCGCCGAGCGGTTCTTCCGCCCGCTGGTTTCCAGCCTGCATGACCGTGGCGCCAAGGTGCTGGTCGAGGGCATCGAGCAGCCCACCCATCTGCGCGTCGCGCTCGAAGGCGGCGTCGACCTGCTGCAGGGTTTTCTTCTCGCCCGCCCCGCGCTTGCCGGCACGGTATTCGAGGAAAAACCGCTGGTCATCGATACGCTGCTGGGCAGGGACAACAAGGTCGTGCCCCTTTTTGGCTAGGGCATGCCGACGATTGGTGCCGTGAGCGCCCTTGGACGCTTTGCATCAGCGGCGCTGATGGTCGTACCAAAACAAATCATTGGTTGAGGACGCCGCCGCTGCGATAGTTGCGCCAGTGGAGACAGCGCTCGGGGGAATAGCCATGATACTGTACAGCATGATCGACAGCGGCAATTGCTACAAGCCGCGCCTGCTGATGGCCAAGCTTGGCCTTGCGTTCACCACTATCGAGGTGAGCTCGCACACCGGCGACACGCGCAAAGCCGATTTTGTCGCCAAGAACCCGAACGCCATGGTGCCGCTGCTCGAACTCGATGACGGCCGGCGGCTGGCCGAATCCAATGCCATCCTGCTCTATCTCGCCGAAGGCACGCGCTTCCTGCCGGTCGACAGATATGAGCGCGGGCTCGCCTACCAATGGCTGTTCTTCGAACAGTACAGCCACGAACCCTACATCGCCGTGCGCAAGGCGCTGCTGACCTTTCCAGAAAGAGCCGCGGATGCAACGCCGGAGCGGCTGGCGGTGACGCTGGAGCGCGGCAACAAGGCGCTCGGCGTGATGAACAAGCATCTGGAAAACAACGCCTTCTTCGCCGGTGGCGCGCTCAGCGTCGCCGATATCGCGCTCTATGCCTATACGCATACGGCAGAGCAGGGCGGCTTCCAGCTCGACGCCTATCCGGCGGTGGCGGCGTGGCTGAAAAGGGTGGAGGCGGATCCGGGGCATGTGCCGATCGAGTGGGTGGGTTAGTTTTGTCCTCACGCCGTCGCCGCTTCGCGGCCGCTCCGGACGGGGCGCGCCAACAGGCGCGCCGCCCGGTCGGGCTTGCGGCCTTCGGCCGGTGGCGCGAATTTGTATTGGCTGAGATGTGAATCAGAGGGGGCGGGCGCGGCCCGCGCGAACTTCAGCTAACGCCTGCTCTGCAGGCTTATCCAGTCTGCCGGCCCTGGCGTCGGCCTCGATCTGCGCATCCCAGGTATCTCCCTGAAACGCCGCGAACCATTTGGCAAACGCCTTCAGTTCTTCAGCGCTTAGGGCTGCGACGGATTTTTGAATCTGTTCGAGTTCGCTCATGAATGGAAAATATCATAATCGCCGTTGCGAAGCGAAATGGCCGAACCCCAGACAGCAAAAAGGCGGGATAAATCCCGCCTTCCCATGCTTGGTAGCCTGATCGGGAGCGTCCGGTCCGGGCTGGCAGCTATCTGCTGATCCAGCTTGTCGGGTCTTTCCGCTCCAGCGCGCTTCTCGCGCGACTGTCAGTACATCCGTGACTTGCCGCGCGCCCCGAGCTCTCGCCCGGCGCGCGCACTTCGCAAAATCAGGCTGCCTTGCTCAGAGATCCAGCGGACGACTTGCCAGTGCGGCGGTCCTGCTCGATCTCGAAGTTGATCTTCTGGCCTTCGACCAGGGTCGACAGTCCAGCACGCTCGACAGCGGAGATGTGGACGAAAACGTCCGCGCCGCCCGCGTCAGGCTGAATGAAGCCGAAGCCCTTGGTGGCGTTGAACCACTTGACCGTTCCAGTTGCCATTTTAGATAGTCCTTCAACATTTGCTTTAGTTTGACCAGACCGAGGTCTAGCCGGTGTGCATCGAGATTTTGGAGATAGACGTCAGCAAACGCGAAGATCGCGAGGCCCGGATCGATCGGCCGAAATATCAATGGAAGGCATATAGGCTGGTTTCGCATAAAAAACAAGACTGCGTGAGAAAGCCGTGATCGCGGCGCTGCCCAACGGCTGCCCCAATCTGCTGAAAACGTTGCGACAGATCACGCTGTCCTCGAGCGGCGGATCAGGGGAGAGGACCATGAAAACCATTCTGCTTGCCGCCTGCCTGACGCTGGTGGCCGCCGAGGCGCAGGCGATCTCGCGCTACGATCCGACCCGCATGAGCTGCGGCAAGGTTCAGGCGACGATCGCCCGGCAGGGCGCCGTCATACTGCGCTACCAGTCGACACGTGTGCCGGGATTGCCGCTCTATGACCGCTATGTGCAGAGCCAGCAATTCTGCACCATGGGCGAGGTGAGGACGCGCGCCTACGTGCCGAGCGCCGACACCAAGTCCTGCCCGGTCTACAATTGCAAGCGGCCGGACAATGACCGGCATTTCCGCCGGCGGTTCTTCCATAACAATTAAGGGCTTCTCAACCGGCAGCGATTGCTCTCAATCTCGAATGTGTTCCATGAGCATGGACACGAACTGCGTCACTTTTTGTGGGCGAAAGCGCGCCGCCGGATAAACCACGTGAATGCCGCCCGAGGGCAGCTCCCAGTCCGGCAGCATATGGACGAGGCGACCCTGCGACAGATAATCGACGACGAGATAGTCCGGCAAAACCGCCACCCCGCCGCCGGCCAGCGTGGCTTCCAGTACCGCCGGGGTTGAGTTGATGGAGAACGCCTCGCGCATGGTGACGGTGCGAGGCTCAAAATCATCTCGCGTGAAGCTCCAGGTAAACGGCTTGCGCAGCACGGCATTGGCAACGAGCGGCAAGGGAGAAAGATCTTCTGGCTTGTCCACCCTGACCCCGGCGGCGAAATCCCGCGACGCGACCAGAATTTGCCGGAAAGTGCCTATGCGGCGGGCCTGCTGGCTGGAGTCTTCAAGCCAGCCAACCCGGATGGACAGGTCTATCTTGTTGCCGATCAAATCAATTATGGCATCGGAAATGAACAGTTCGACGCCGCAGGCAGGAAATTTCTGGCGAAAGCGGGCGGCGATCGGGGCCAGCACGATCGCGCCATAGTCATTGGATGCGGAAACGCGCAGCACACCAGCCACTTCGGTATTGATCTCGCCGACCTCAGCGACTGCCTCTTCAACATCCCGCAGGATCAGAACGCAGCGTGCGTGCAAAAGGCGGCCTGCTTCGGTCGGCTCGAGCCGCCGCGTCGTACGCACGAGAAGCGCGGTCTTAAGCTCGGTTTCAAGGCGGGCGACCTGTTGGCTGACGACGGCTTTCGTGATGCCAAGTCGCTCGGCTGCCCGGGTAAACGAGCCTGCGTCGATCACGGTGGCAAAATAGGCGAGGCGGTTGAGGTTGATTGGTTCCACGTGACGCCTCAGATTGTAAGCTTATGCCATACAGTGTGTATTATTATAGACAATTTATCAATTAATCCAGTGGAGGTACCTTCCGCGCTGTTCGCTCAACCAGAGACGGACCCGCGGACTGCCATCGCGGCCTGACCTCATTCACGCACCGGAGATATTCCATGTTCACGAGGAGACAGATCATGAAGACCTCATTGGCCCTTGGCGCAACCGCCGTTTTCGCCCCCATCGACAGCAGCCAGGCCGCCAGCGCCAAGCTTGGCTGGAAACATTCCCGGCAGGTCCAAACGGCTTCTTCCGTGCTCCGGTGCTGCTGTCGGGACCGAGCGAAGCCCTGTTGATCGACGGCGGCTTCACCTATCCGGACGGCAGGGCGCTCGCCGATGCCATCAAGGCAACCGGCAAGAAGCTGACCACCATCTACGTCACTCAGTCCGATCCCGATTACTACTTCAGCCTGAAGCCGGTGCGGGAGGCCTTCCCGGAAGCAAAAGTGATCGCTGCCTCCACCACGCTGGACGCCATCAAGGGCAATGTGGAAAAGAAGCTCGCCGTCTGGGGCCCACAATTGAAGGAAAATGGTCCGCAGGCGCTGTCCGACATCGTCTTCCCGGAGGCCTTCGACGGCGCAAAGCTGACCGTCGATGGCGAGACTGTCGAGATCGTCAATGCGGAACAAGGACTAGCCAACCGCCGATATCTGTTCGTGCCGTCGCTCAATGCCGTTTTCGGCGGGGTGATGATCTTCTCGGGCGTTCATGTCTGGACCGCTGACACGCAAACCAAGGAAAGCCGCGCCGCTTGGGTCAAGACGCTGGATGCGATCGCTGCCCGCAAGCCCGCCGTCGTGGTGCCTGGCCACATGGCCCTCGATGCCGCGATCGGTCCTTCGGCCGTGGAGTTCACCAGGTCCTATCTGCTCGCCTTCGAGGAAGAGCTGGACAAGGCGGCCGACAGCGCCGCGTTGAAGGCAGCCATGGAGGCCCGCTTCCCCGGCCTCGGTATGGGTGTAGCCCTCGATATCGGATCCAAGGTCGCCAAGGGCGAGATGAAGTGGGGCTGAGATGGCGACGAACCTCGATTTGATCCGCAGAACCTACGAGGGAACTTCCGAGGAGAACGGCCGCAATCTGCTGGCCGTTCTTTCCCCCGATATCGAATGGACCGAGGCGGAAGGATTCCCCTATGCCGGCACCTATGTCGGTGTCGACGCCCTGATGCAGGGTGTCTTCAAGCGGCTTGGCTCGGAATGGACCGGGTATCACGCCGACGTGCACAGCTTCATTGCCGATGGCGAGCGGGTGGCGGCCTTCGGCGTGTATTCCGGTACGTACAAGGCGACAGGAAAATCCATGACGGCTCCCTTCGCTCACCTCTACGAACTGCGGGACGGCAAGATCATCCGTATGCGGCAGTATGTCGATACGGTGCTCGTCGCGCGCGCACTGACCTGACAACCACACAACCCAAGGAGACATCGATGCTGCAACTTAAATCCTTTGCGGCCGCTGCTTTCGCAGTCGTGGCCCTTGCCGCCGTCGCAAATGCGGGAACACCAAGCCCGTCAAGGCAGTGCAGCAACAGGAACTAACCCAGAAAAACAAGGCGCTCGTCCTGAAGGCCTATCAAGCGCTGTTCGGCGATCATGATCTCACCGCGCTGGACCGTTATTGGGCCGAGGCTTACATTCAGCATAACCCGACGATGACGGATGGCCGAGACTCGGTCAAAAAGCTTCTCAAAAGCGTGGGAGTTGCTCATTGGCCGAAACAGACGGTCGACTTCAAGCGGGTGGTCGCCGAAGGCGACCTCGTCATGACCCAGGTCGTTCAGCCTAAAACAGCTGACACGCCCGAAACCGTCATCATGGATATTTTCCGCGTTAAAAACGGTAAGATCGCCGAGCATTGGGACGTGATGCAGCCAGTGCCTGCCAACCCGGCCAACAAGCGCCCGATGTACTGATCCAGGCTTCTAGTCCGGCACCGGCAACCACTCAAAACCCGAAGGAAACCTGCGCCGGTGGCGGCGGGCCGACGCGCACGCCTTCCATGGCCAGCATCTTCTCCTTGGTGACCGAGCCGCCCGGCGCCGAGAAGCCGCCGATCTTGCCGCCGGCGGCAAGGATGCGATGGCAAGGGATGACCAGCGGCACCGGATTGGCGCCAAGCGCCGCCCCGGTCTCACGGGCGAGCCCTGCATGGCCGGCGGTTTTTGCCAGCTCGCCATAGGTGGTAGTTTCGCCGAAGGACAGTTTTCGCGCCGCGTCGTAAATGGCGAGGCGGAAATCGTCGACGCCGTCGAGATCGACCGGCACGCCGGAGAAATCGACGTCCTCGCCCGCCGCATAGGCTTTGATCGCTGCGATCAGCTCGACCACCCATGGCGGCTGCGCCGTGGAGGCGGAAACGCCGCCATGGCGCAGCAGGCGCCGCTCCACCGCCTCGCGGCTGCGTTCGGGCAGGCAGAGCCGGATCAGGCCCTTTTCGCTCCACGCAATGCCCATGAAACCGATCACTGTTTCTAACACTGCGTGGCCGGCCGTGATCGAAGCTGTCGTGTCCATCATGCGTTCCTTTCCGCAAAGTGGCGAAAACCGGGATTCGTCCCAGTACATATCCAGAACAATATGGCATCACCGCCCGCGTCTCGCCACCCGAAAACCACCTGGTAGCCCCGATTGCCGGTCATGAATCGCTGGTGTAAGGGATTTCTTAACAACCCGACAAATCGGACCCGAGCGCGGCTTGCCAGCAAAACTCAACCTTATCGCGATCGGCGTGATCCTGGCCGCCGCCGGCATCAGCGGCTGCACGTCGACCTCGCAGATGAAATCTGCGCCTGCTCTTACCGAAACCGCGACCGTCGCCGGCACTGACGCCGGCTTCACCGTGCCGCTGCCGGAGACCGTTTCGGTGCTGCCGGAATCATCCGGTATTGCCCCCGTTCAGACAGCCGAGCTGCCGCTCGATCCCACCGCGCAACCGGCGGCAGTGACCGCCGCCTTCGCCGGTTCGACGCCGGCGGCACCAGCCGTGCCCGCCGTGATGACCGCCAATGCCTGGCAGGCGCCGCCGCCGGCAAATGCGAGCGAGCCGGTCAAGGCGGCCGAGAGCTATACGACCGCGGGGCTCGTCATGCCGGCGACCGCCAAGGGCGACCGGATGCCCGGCGTCCAGCAGGTCGCCTATGTCGTGCCGCAGAATCCGGCCGCCCTGGTGCAGGGTCCGGTCGGGCCGACGGAAGAACACGCGACGGGCGTGCGTGGCGATGTCGAGCGGCTGATCGAGAAATATGCCGCACTCTACCAAGTGCCGGTGGACCTGGTGCGCCATGTCGTCAACCGCGAGAGCACCTTCAACCCGAAAGCCTACAATAATGGCCATTGGGGGCTGATGCAGATCAAGCACGCGACGGCGCGCGGCATGGGCTATGACGGACCGGCCAAGGGCCTGTTCGACGCCGAGACCAATCTGAAATATGCGGTCAAATATCTGCGCGGCGCCTGGCTGGTGGCGGGCGGCAATGCCAAGAAGGCCGACTGGCTCTACCAGACCGGCTACTATTTCGACGCCAAGCGCAAGGGCCTGCTCGAGGCAACCGGCCTCGGTGTCGACCGCAAGCGCCGCCGCCTGCAGCCCGACGCCTGAGCGCGATGCCTGAACCGCGCCCGCCGGCTCTGAACGACATCCGGCTGCGCAAGATCCTCGACGAGACGCTGGTTCCGCCGCATTGGCCGGACGGTTTTGTCATGCGTAGCTTCGAGCCCGGTGATGCGCTGCCCCTGCATGCGCTGTTGACCGAGGTGTTCGACGACGGCACCGATGGTCCGTTCGACGAGTGGTGGCCGCGTATCGCGGACGATCCCGAATTCGACCCGGCACTGTGCTTCCTCGTCATCGACGCCAAGGGCCGGCTGGCGGCGGCGGCGCTGTGCTGGACCCGCGCCTTCGTGAAGGACCTTGCCGTTCATCCCGAAGCGCGTGGCAAGGGTATTGGCGAGGCGCTGATGTGGCACGCCTTCGCCATTTTTCACGAACGCGGTGCCGATCATGTCGACCTCAAGACCAACACGGTCGAGAATCCCGCCGCCGTCCGGCTCTACGAGCGGCTGGGGATGATGCCTGTCGCCTGGGAAGGCTAAAGCGCGTCGCGTTTGAACGGATTCAGGCGACGCGCTTTAGGTCTTTGTTTTTAGGCATGTCGTTTTCCCAAAACCGAGGTCACTTTTGGGCGACATGCATTAGGGTGTGCTGATATTCAGGTGATACCGGCCTGAAAAGCGACGGTTCCCTGCGCTTCCCCGTTCTACCGCGTCGCGGTAGAACTGAGCTCACGTACTCCAAGTACGCTCCGCTCCGGTTCTCGGTATCAGCCGCTTTCGACTCGGCCTGACCTGAATCTCAACACACCCTAATGCATGTCGCCCCACGCAGGAATGGCGTGATTTGGGAACCCAAAGCGCTGCTTCGCATTCAATGGAAGGTGGGGTCTGACAAGCTGCCGGCGCGTGGGAGGATTTTCCGTCGCCGGCCGCAGAGGGACATCCACCATCATGAAGCTTTTTCACGCACTCCTGGCGCTCGGCGTCGCCACCATGCTGGTTGGCACGCCGGCGCGGGCCGTCGAGCTGTCGATCGTGTCGGGCGATACCGGCGACGGCATCAAGGTGCTGCGCGAGATCCTCGACCGTTACGAGAAAGACAGCGGCAACAAGGTCAGCATCGTCGTCATGCCGACGTCCGGGACCGACCAGTTCGGCCAGTACCGGCTTTGGCTCGCCGCGGGAAACAGCGACATCGACGTCTACCAGACCGATGTCATCTGGGCGCCGCAGCTTGCCAGCCAGCTCGTGGATTTGACCGCAGCGACCAAGGACATCGTAGCTGAGCATTTCCCATCGATCATCCAGTCGCAGACCGTCAATGGCAAGCTCGTCGCCTTGCCGATCTTCACCGATGCGCCGGCGCTCTACTACCGCAAGGATCTCCTCGACAAATATGGCGCCAAGGCGCCAGCCACCTGGAAGGAACTGGCAGACACCGCCAAGCTGGTCATGGACAAGGAGCGTGCGGCCGGCAATCGGGATATCTGGGGCTTCGTCTTCCAGGGCAATGCCTATGAGGGGCTGACCTGCGACGCGCTCGAATGGGTGATGTCGAATGGCGGCGGCCAGATCATCGAGCCGGACGGCTCCATCTCCATCAACAACCCAAAAGCGGCGGCGATGCTCGATATGATCAAGGGCTGGGTCGGGACCATCGCGCCTCCCGGCGTACTCGCCTACCAGGAAGAGGAATCGCGCGGCGTCTGGCAGACCGGCAACGCGGTCTTCATGCGCAACTGGCCCTATGCCTATGCACTCGGCAACGGCGAGGGCTCGCCGATCACGGGCAAGTTCGACGTGGCACCGCTGCCGGCCGGCACCGGCGAAGGCGCCCGAGCGGTCGCGACCCTGGGCGGCTGGAACCTCGCCGTCTCCAAATATTCGAAGCATCCGGATGCCGCGATCGAGCTGGTCAAGTTCATCGCCTCGCCCGCGATGCAGAAATACCGGACGCTGAAGACGTCCAACCTGCCGACTATCCAGGCGCTCTATGACGATGCCGACATCGCCAGGGAACAGCCGATTGTTCCGCGCTGGAAGCGGATCTTTCTCAATGCGGTGCCGCGCCCCTCGGCCGCGACCAGGATCAAATACAACGAGGCGTCGAGCCAGTTCTGGAACGCCGTTCACAACACGCTCTCGGGCGACGGCACTGCCGCCGACAATCTGGCCGACCTCGAAGCGATGCTGACCAAGCTGAAGGGCCGGGGCTGGTGACGCGACGATGCCGGGGCATCCGCCCGGCGGGACCACAACGAGCGGGTGCGAGATGACAAGAATGAAACCGCTACCTGAAACAGCCAGGGCTGCGCACTCGCCGTTGACGGCACAGCGCGTTCGCTCGGCGTGGCTTTTCCTGGCGCCAATGCTTCTGGTGCTCGCCGCGGCGGCCGGCTGGCCGCTTGCCCGCACGGTCTATTTCAGCTTCACCGACGCCTCGCTGGCCGACCTCGACGCGCGCCAATGGGTCGGCTTTGCCAATTACTTCTCGGTGCTGCACATGCCGAGCGGCCGCAACCTCTACGATGGTCTGCTCGTCGACCCGGTCTGGTGGCGTGCCGTCTGGAACACGGTGCGTTTCACTGTGATTTCGGTGACCTGCGAGACCACCCTCGGCATGATCGTTGCCCTGGTTCTCAATGCCGAATTCCCAGGCCGCGGCATCGTCAGGGCGGCGATCCTGATCCCTTGGGCTATCCCGACGATCGTCTCGGCGAAGATGTGGCAATGGATGCTCAACGACCAGTTCGGCATCATCAACGTCGTGCTGCTCAACCTCGGCCTGATCAGCGGCAAGATCGCCTGGACGGCCAACGCCGACACGGCGATGGCGGCGGTCCTCATCGTCGATATCTGGAAGGCGACACCGTTCATGACGCTGCTCATCCTGGCCGCGCTGCAGATGCTGCCGAGGGAGATCATAGAGGTCGCCAGGCTAGACGGCGCCAATCCGTGGCAGATCTTCTGGCGGGTGACCTTGCCGCTCATCCGCCCGGCGGTGATGGTGGCCGTGATCTTCCGCGCGCTCGATGCACTGCGCATCTTCGACCTGATCTATGTGCTGACGCCCAACAATGTGCACACCAAGTCGATGTCGGTGTTCGCCCGCGAGAACCTGTTCGAGTTCGACAAGTTCGCCTATGGCTCCGCCGCCTCGACCTTGCTCTTCCTGATCCTCGCTCTGCTCACCATCGTCACCATCCGGATCGGCCGGATAAGCCTGGACGGAGGCCGCTGATATGTGGATCCTGAAGCGCACGGCCTTTTACCTGCTGGTCGGGGGGATCGTCTTCGTCGCGGTGTTCCCGTTCTACTACGCCATCGTCACCAGCCTGAAATCGGGGACCGATCTGTTTCGGGCCGATCTGTGGCCGACGACGATCAGTCTCGCAAACTACAAGAGCGTGCTGACCGAGGGCAGCTTCGTAAGAAACCTGTTGAACTCGCTCTTCGTCTCCGGCGCGGTCGTCGGGCTGTCGCTGTTGCTCGGGGTCACCGCCGCCTATGCGCTGGCACGTATTCGATTCCGCGGCCGCTCGGCCCTGCTGTTCACAATCCTGTCGGTGTCGATGTTCCCGCAGGTGGCACTGCTGGCCGGGCTGTTCGAACTGGTCCGCATGTTCGGTCTCTACAATTCGCTGTTCGCGCTGATCTTCTCCTACATGATCTTCACCTTGCCGTTCACCGTCTGGGTGCTCACCACCTTCGTCCGCGATCTGCCGGTCGAGGTCGAGGAGGCGGCGATCCTCGACGGCGCGACGCCGTGGATCATCATCACGCGTGTCTTCCTGCCGCTGATGTGGCCGGCGCTGGCGACCACCGGCCTGCTGGCCTTCATCGGCGCGTGGAACGAGTTCCTGTTTGCGCTGACATTCACCTCCAACAACGCACAGCGGACCGTGCCGGTGGCGATCGCGCTGCTCTCCGGCAACTCGCAGTTCGAGATCCCATGGGGCAACATCATGGCGGCATCGGTGATCGTCACGGTGCCGCTGGTGGTGCTGGTCCTGATCTTCCAGCGCAAGATCGTCTCCGGCCTCACCGCCGGCGGGGTTAAAGGGTGAGGAGTGGTCGGCGAAGTTCTCAGATGTCCGGCGCGTTGCAGATCTTCTGCTTGAGATCAATCGCCCAGGCATTGTCGGCCACCACTTGCGGCAGCGCAGGGACGCCGGCGCTGCGACCCAAGGCGCCGGTCGCTCCATGTCGATTGGCGTCAGCGGGTTTTCCAGCGCATTGTGAACCGCTTCACATAGGCGGCTGCCGGCCAATGCTAACGTTGCGTCACTACACCATTTCAGCCGATCCGGGATCGTCGATTGGCTGGGCACAGGGGGAGGCTGCACCGGCTTGCGTCAGCTCCTCCATGGCGGGTTCCGGGGCGGGTTTCGGAACCCGCCTTCTTGCGCGATCTTCTAGATATCCGGTGCGTTGCCGATCTTCTTCTTGAGCTCCAGCGCCCAGGCGCGGCCCTCGTCGCCGCCCCACAGCAGCCAGGCGATATAGCCGGCCGACGGGTTTTGCTCATTGCCGTAGTTCTTGCCGCGCTTGTCGATCTCGTGGCGGGCGAAATAGCTGACCATACGGCGGATGGTGGAGGGGGCGAGCTTTTCGCGATTCTTCAGTTCGGTGGCGCGGGCGACGCCGATCTCGGTGCCGCCACGGCCGAATTCTTCGCGCAGCCTGAGGCCCTTGGCGGCATTGTCGGCCACCACTTGCGGGCAGCGCAGGTCGATCTCGCCGTCGTGCATTTTGTCCCCCAGGCTGGGCAGGCTTTAACCCGCGGTGAGAATGCGGGAAAGCCGGACGGGTTCCACATCCGAAAGAAACTGTCCACCAAGGCGGCAGGTCGCACCTTGCCTGCACTCATCCGGTTGCTAAGCTTCGCCCGCGTCGGGCTTTGCTAGAACCGGAGGAAACATGATGCGGCTTCTGCTCTCCAGCCTTGCCACCCTGATGCTTGCCGCTCCGCTCTTTGTCGGCGCCGCACGAGCCGCCGACGACTGCGCCAATGCGCAGGACCAGGCGACCATGGACGAATGCGCCGGCAAGGATTTCGATGCGGCCGACAAGAAGCTCAACGAGGCCTACAGGCAGATCGAGGGCCGGCTGAAGGACAATGCTGGGTCGAAGAAACTTCTGGTCGATGCACAGCGCGCCTGGGTTGCCTTCCGCGACGCCGAATGCTCCTTCCAGGGCGGTCCACCCGAAACCGCCGGCAGCGTCCGTCCGATGGTGGTCGCCAATTGCCAGGCGGGGCTCACCAACCTCAGGCTGAAGGATTTTCAGAGCTATCTCCATTGCGAGGAAGGTGTCCTGGACTGTCCGGTGCCGGCGGCGCAGTAGCGTTCTCCGACGCTCGGGAAGGTTTGGCCCGTCATCGCCGCGCGCGTGCAAGAATGTCGGAACCGATCGTCGCCAAACGTCCTTGGGTCGCAGAGCAACCGCGCCGGTACGCCGGCGCCGCGACTTGAAGGAGCCGACCATGATCACCTTTCCCAACGAATCCGCGAGATACCGCACCGCGCGTGAAAAACTGCTGCGCAAGGAAATCGAGCTGCGCCGCGTCATGGAGGAAGTCGCCGAGGCTCGGCGCGCGCTGCCGCCAGGCGGGCTGATCCGCCAGGACTATGAGTTCGACGCGCTGGATACCGAGGGAAGGCCCGCCAAGGGCAAATTTTCGGAGCTGTTCGCGCCGGGCAAGGACAGCTTGATCCTCTACAACATGATGTTTCCGCGCCACCCGCAGGAGACGCGCGAGGTTGCAACCAGCGGCGGCACGGCGAAGCTCGCCCGGCCGGACCAGCCATGCCCGTCCTGCACGGCGTTGCTCGACCAGTTCGACGGCGCGGTCGGCCATCTCGAAGCCGCCGGCCTCAATTTCGCTGTGGTGGCCAAGACCGCACTCGAAAACCTGGTCACGCTCGGCCGAGACAGAGGCTGGCGCAACATGCGGCTGGTGTCGTCGGCCGGCAACAGCTTCAAGCGCGACTACAATGCCGAGGATGCCGACGGCGCGCAGATCCCGCTGCTGTCGGTGTTTCATCGCGATGGCGATGGCATCCGCCATTTCTGGTCGTCGGAGCTCGGCTTCGCACCGTCGGAGCCTAACCAGGATCCGCGCGCCATCGGCACCTGCGAGATCCTGTGGAACCTGATGGATTTCACGCCGGAAGGGCGGCCGAACTGGAACGAGCAGCTGCAGTATGGGGAGGCGTGTTGCCACTGAGGGGCCGGGCGAAGCGCAACCTCACCGCATCTGCCGCGTTGGACCTTCGAGGATCCAACACGGAGAGTATCGATGAGACGCCATCTCACCTTTGCCACGCTGGCCCTTCTGGCCGGCGTGCCCGCGGCTTTCGCCCAACAGTCCTTGCCTGCCGACGTGCCACCGGTTTCGGGCAACAAGGTCGACACCGAGACGTTCTCCAGGTCGCTGGTCAGCGCCAACCGCTTCGAGATCGAGAGCAGCAAGCTGGCCGAGGAGAAGGGTGTCGCCGCCGACGTCAGGGAATTCGCCGCGCTGATGGTCAAGGAC